>NZ_DJTA01000032.1:0-82382 GCF_002440335.1 Sphingobacterium sp. UBA6320
CAATTCCAAGATGGTGCGATTAAAGGCACAACCCGTTTATCAATATGGTAACGGGTATTATATTTCAATTCCAAGATGGTGCGATTAAAGGTGATTTACTTTCTCTAAAATCTGTAGATTCTAGGAATTTCAATTCCAAGATGGTGCGATTAAAGGATTACGATGATATAAATCCTACAGATTTAGGAATATAATTTCAATTCCAAGATGGTGCGATTAAAGGAGTTTCGAACATGAGGATGAACATTATATATTTAGATTTCAATTCCAAGATGGTGCGATTAAAGGGTATTCTAAGTATTTTTGTTCTGTTTCTTCATCTATATTTCAATTCCAAGATGGTGCGATTAAAGGCTGCCTATGTAGTTTTTACCTTTTTCGGTCCAAACTGATTTCAATTCCAAGATGGTGCGATTAAAGGGATCAAAAAGTAAGTCATGCACTTACTTTAATTGAATTTCAATTCCAAGATGGTGCGATTAAAGGTTAGAAGAAAGTGTTAATCGTCTTAAAATTCAAATAAGATTTCAATTCCAAGATGGTGCGATTAAAGGTCATAGCACGCTGTTTACGTAAACCTCCCTCGCCTATTTCAATTCCAAGATGGTGCGATTAAAGGTATAATCATACTATCAATAATATTATTATTTATTATATTTCAATTCCAAGATGGTGCGATTAAAGGTCGAATTTTAAACTAATATAAAAACCAAACAAAAATTTCAATTCCAAGATGGTGCGATTAAAGGTAGAGTTCAAGGTGCATCAGGTAAGATGTATATCTTATTTCAATTCCAAGATGGTGCGATTAAAGGTTAAAATTGGAGGTATAGAAATATACAAACACATATTTCAATTCCAAGATGGTGCGATTAAAGGGAACCCAAGGATAGTGGGAATTATGTGGCATGATGATTTCAATTCCAAGATGGTGCGATTAAAGGCCGTATAATACGACATACAAATGTAGCTTTTAAAGGCGAGAAAACCAATGTATCATCCACTTATTCTTTGTGAAAATTAGTCGATGCACAATAGTAAGATTTACCCCTATCAGCGACAACCCTCTTTAATTCTTGTTAAAGGGCAATTTAGAAGTATTTTAGTAATTAACATGTCAAAGATCTTTCTTTCGTCGTCCTCATCGACGACATGTAGATGATTTATAGGAAGGTAGTTAATTCATTTTTTTCTTTTCCGAGAACTTCTTTTTCCATCCATTTTTCCTGTCGACTTTTAAAAAGTATAATGCTATCTTCATCTAAAATCATTATTTCTTTTGCATTGAATAGAAGCTCTTTCAATTTAATTTCAGTAATTTCTCCTTCGAAAACAGAATTCTGAATCCAATTGAGGTAGCGTCTGCAAAGTTTGAGCATTTTGCCAACGCGCTTTTCACCCATATCATAAACTAATATCACATACATACTACCATCTTGCTTTGAAAGGTTTATATTCTTCCATACCTAAAATATGTTTAGTCAGTTTGTAACATTCCAGTTTTATCAGATGTTTATAACTCACATTTCTTTTTAGTACTGGATGTTTAAAGGTTTCATTTATTCTTTCTTCCCAGATGCGAACAAAGGTCTTACGTCCAGACTCCTTCAGCACACAGCTGTTGATTTGATGGTCAAAATCTTTAGCCTGCAGCTCTTTTTTGTTGAGTAATCTGAAAATAATACGATCCACCAGTAGCGGTTTAAAAATCTCTGCCACATCGAGAGCTAGTGAATATCGTCTGTATCCAGGTTCGTGAAGGAAGCTTATCGTTGGATTGAGTTGTGTATGATAAATTTGGCTTAGACATAAAGTATAACAAAGCATATTGCCAAATGAAATCAAAGCATTGATTTCATTTTTAGGCGGTCTTTTACTACGGTTATCCATTTGAAAATCCGAAGTTATGATCGAGTCAAAAGTCGAGTAATACGTTTGTCTGATATTACCTTCAATTCCCATTAACTCATCAATAGCAGAAGTATCGGCTATTAAGTTACCAAAGCTTTCAATTACTTCTAGCGTAGGAGCGAGGTTTGGTCTGTCCCGATTGATATAGTATCGTAAGTTTTTACCCATATTGAATGCTGCTCCTGAAACGAATTTCCTAGCAATTTCCATACGCTTCTTTTTATCTATATATCGCTTGGTTTGTTCAATTTGCATTTTTCCTGCAAGGAGATACTCTTTTGGTGCAAACGAACCTGTATAATGCTCATAGTAGTCGAAAAAGTGAACAGCAATGCCAGCCTTGCCAAGAAAATTGTACAAAGCACTATTAGCATCTAAGCTTCCAAAACAAAATAAATCAGATACACCTTCTACAGGAATATACTTAGGAGTTCCTTCTATACCATCTTCATCTACAGGTATAAATTTTAGGGTATTATCTTTCCGGCTCATTCGACCTGGATTAAAGAGATAGTACGTTTTTTTCATAGTAAGTCTCTATTCACTTCTATTTAGGATGCTAATAATAAACTGTTTTACAATTTCCATTCTACCTGTTGTTGCTTTTCTGCAAGTCATTTTTCGTTGATTGCATACCCTTGTACCAAGTAATCCTTTAAGTGTTTGGTTGCCCACTGACGAAATTGAGTACCACGTTTCGAGTTCACTCGATAACCAACAGATAAAATTGCGTCCAAATTGTAATTTAATACATTTCTCGTAACTAACCTTTTTCCTTCTTGGCGAACTTGTGCAATTTTTGCGCAAGTTGAATCTTCATTCAATTCCCCTTCAGCATATATATTCTTTAAATGCTTAAAGTTAGAGGTGCTGTCAGTTTCGAACAAATCCGCCAATTGATATTGGTTCAGCCAAACTGTTTCACCGTCAAACCGTACTTTAAGAGCCGTTTCGTTATCCTTTGTCTGGTATAAAAGTATCTCGCTCATCTGTTGATTATTATTTAAAGTCTAAATTTCCTCACCAATATAACACAGGTCATAATAACTACACGACCGACATATCTTGCTATTGATCACAGGCGGACAAGTTTGTGATTCTTGCAAAACGTTTATTTGGTATACTAGTTTTTGGAGATGCAACTCATCTGATACGGATAATGCCACTGTATCAGTTTGTCGCAACAACGGATATTCGATAATTCCAGTGGTACCATCGATTCCATTTAGTTTCAATAGCCATAGGTAAAATTTTACCTGCCACTTATGGGCTTCTTCGACTTTGTTACCTCGTTTGGTTTCGTGAATGATTTTACTCTTAGCATCGTAGAAATCGATTTTACCATAAAGATGTATCGATTCATATATAACTTCGATAGCCAATTCTGAATGTTTTACATTACGATCAGCATAGCTCGTTTCATGCAATAACTTTCCATCAGCAACTGTGTCGCTAGTATGCTCCATACGCACACCATTGGCATGGAGCCAACATTCCCTTTGGCAGATATTGTGTAGATTAATAAGTGTAGCGTTGATGGTCATAAGAATTGGGTTTCATTACTATTAAAATCACTATCGCGCATTCCTGTTTCTACAGCATAGAAGTCACGCCAACGTTCGATGTATTTATAACCAAATGCACTTTTTTCTTCGTCGGAAAATAATACTATCTGTTGTTCTATCTTGTTTGTTGCAAACAATGAAAAGACATACTTTCCTATGATACCTTGCAGTATTTTTTTATCTGTTTTTTGCTTTATAAATTCTTGTTTATTATGTATTAAGTTCAAATAGACTTCAAAAACTTCAGCACCTTCTATTTCATTATTTACATTTGGATAAACCTGTTGTTTGGCTAAAAATAATAATTCTGAAGAAGTAAAAACAGTATCAATATGTCCCTTCATAACACCTTCAACCGTTATCGGAACAGCGATTGGAACGAAGCAAGATAAGTTGTTTTGCGCTATTAGTTTAAATTGCTCATGAACGGATTGGTATTTTAACTGCTTGATTTTATGTTCATAATCCTTGAAACCAACGGCCATTTCTCTATTATTCCATTCATTCCTATCATTGAGTACCAGATCGTAGAGTTTATCAAAATCCTTGTTAACTAAGATTTCTTGATAGGTATCTCGGCTAATAAATTTCCGTGTAAGCTCAAGCCTTTTGTCATTTCCGTAGATGATAGCCTCCTTATTATAGTTAAAGAGAAATAAAGAACAACCTTGCTTATTGACATTCCGATTGATCCGACCTGCCAGTTGCTCATCACTGTCAACCAATGACCGGTCTTTAAATCCCAAATCCATATCGATATCTACACCGGCTTCCACCACTTGAGTTGTCACCAAAAGAATTTTCTTTTGACGGTTGTTTTTATTTTTAAGGAAGTTGATGATTTCCTTTCTGCGGTGTGGCAGAATGGTTCCAGATAGCAACAAGGTTTCATCAAAGAAATCAGACCGTTTAATCAATTCGTAAAATTCTGTTGCTGTTTTTTTAAAGATAAATTCTATGATCGTATAAACACTTCCCAACGGTTTTGATTTTCCAAAGTCTTTGTCTGCATACACCGCTGACTCAAATAAAAGCTTATCAGCAATTTCTTGTAGTTGTAGATCTTTACGGTCAAAAAGATCAAAATTGAAGGCAACCCGACCTGCAAAATTGGGGTTCTTGAAATATTTTTCTTTTGCATTTGGCAATAGATAGGTAAACTCCTGCACTTGATTTTTAATTACATCTAATCTGTCCAATTTGGGGAGGGTAGCCGACATTAAGATAAATTTGATATTGAATTTATCCGCGTATTGCTTTATAAAATAGATCACCTTATCCCAATGTTCTGGATTATAGGATTGTAGCTCATCGATAACCACAATAGAGTTTGCTAAGCGGTGCAGCAGATAATTGGTTTCCTTTTCGTTCGTTTTTAGGATATCGAAGAAGCGTATGTGCGATAAAAATCCAAACGGATAGTTGACAAAAAGATGGTTGATATAATTTAGCTTATTATTACCATAGGCATCATCTTCTGTATTTTCTTTCACCTTCATTCCCGCATTGGAATGCAACTCCACCATTTCATTATCATTCAAAAATAAGGTCTCTTTTAGCGATTTATATGTCTGAGTAATCAGGGTGGTAAAAGGAAACACATAAAAGACTTTATTGTATTTACCTTTGTGTAGCTTCAGCAATTCTAAAGCGGCTAAAGCTGACAGATTTGTTTTTCCTCCACCCGTAGGCGCTTCAATATAAAAGAGGTTTTGATCTTTATTGCTACGGATATTCCGAATGACTTCAATAGCCATTTCAGTTCGAAGGATATTCAAATTATCGCCACTTGCCACTACTGGGTGCTGCAAGCGATAGTTGCCTA
Organism: Sphingobacterium sp. UBA6320; assembly: GCF_002440335.1. NCBI lineage: Bacteria > Pseudomonadati > Bacteroidota > Sphingobacteriia > Sphingobacteriales > Sphingobacteriaceae > Sphingobacterium > Sphingobacterium sp. UBA6320. The sequence continues at coordinate 5,302 of NZ_DJTA01000032.1, forward strand.
TCTTTTCAAATACCGCTTTGTTGTAGTTTCGCTTACCCTCGGTTTCGTTTATCCACTCCGTTGTAGTGACATGCGCATAGATTTCACTTATTCGCTCTAATGACAATACCCCGAATTCTTTTAACGGAGCTTGGTTCATGTACTCGTTGGTCGCCAAATAATCTGATGCAGTTAGAAGCGAAAAATTGAGCCGACAAAGTGCATATAGTGAAAACGAGTTATTCTCGACCAATTTTAAGTTTGATTTTAGCCAATCATTTTTTCCAATTATTGCGAGAATATTTGGGTGGATTTGATAATCAAAATGAATCAAATAATTGGAAAGAAATTGAGACACTTCTTCAAAATTGTATTTAGCTTGTAATTCATCAAAATTGGTTGTACTCAGTGTATCATCAGTAAATCGACTACCATGGTGTTTGAAAATGGAATAAGATAAATAAATGCAGGCTGTCATTAAACGTGGATCCTGATTGTATTCAAATACAATTTCATTGAGGTGTTTTGTCAAATAGAGATAAGCGCCCAATGCCGAATGCGTCGACCCTATTGGGCTATTGTTTGGAACGTTTTCTTTAAATAAATTATTTTTCATTTTATCGAGCTGAAAGTGCTCATTGATTTTTCCAAAATCATGAAAAACAATAGTGTTGATAAATAACTTCTTGAGATAATTAGAAGTTTTATCATCATTCCTGTCAATACAATCAGTAATCAATTTATTGATTATATGATCAAGTTGATGCTGTTCAGTTAAGACGTTGGCATAATCGTTTACCAGGTTGATATGCTCTTCTAACTTCTCTTTTGGAAGGAGGACATCTTTCTTGGCTAAGTGCGCAAAATAAGTTCCTGCATTAACCAGATAATCCGACAATGCAGGTAACTCATTTAAGATGTCTTTTATTGATTTAAAATAATTGGACATAAGCATCTAAATCTTCTAGAAAATAAAGGTTTTCCAGACGGTTCGCATTTTTAATCTGATAGGTCGAATAAGCAAATTCTACCAGTTCATATTGCATCAGTACTTCGTCAAACTGTTTTGGCAACCTTTCAAAATAGATAAATGGTGACTCATCAAAGTTGAATGGTTTGGAAAAGTCTGGGAAAGGTGGCTCTAATTGATCTTTCAGTTTTATATCTTTTTGAAATAAAGTCATAATTTTCACGCTTTCCCCATCTTTAATTTTTTTGTGATTAAATGCGTACTCCTTGTAAGTAATAGGCTCCCACCAAGCTGTAAATTCATTTTTACCTAAATAAGGTACATAAACAGATTCGCCCTTTTGTAGTGAGCTAAGAAGTTGAACTTGCAATAGGTCATTTTCATCCAAAAGTAGATAAATACGATATGCAGGATTTATCAAAGTAAGCTCTTCCGTTAAGAAATTAGCCGCCTTGTTGGCATATCCAACCGTATTGCTGTATTTGATATTTGTTTTTGCAAAATTTCCTTTTTCGTGTCCCAATGGTTCTACCCCCAATTTTACATCTTTCAGCTTTTCGTAATAAGCAGGTAGTTTACCTTTCTCCTGATAGCCGGCTAACCCCAATACTGCCCCCAAAAAACCTAAAATCGCAGGTTTGTGGATAATGTTGTACGATAGGTTAATGGTGTTGTTGGTTTCAGGCTTTCGAAAAAAAGCAAAATCTGCCTGCACATCAAATGATATCAGTTTCATAAGCTGCTGTTTTAGAGTTCAGTAAATACAGCACCGGCTGGTTCGCTTAATACTTTAGTATTGGCTTTGTTGTAATAAATTTCTATTTTTTCGATTTCACTTTTCACATGATTCTCAGCTAATAAAGAAGCAACTTTCGATAGATCGATTTCTTTGTCTTCATTTACCTCAATCAAGCTCACAAAAGAAGGTAGCACTAATTTCGAATCAGCTTTTAATTGCACCCATAGTAACAATTCGTTTTCAGTACCTGCTTTTGCTGCTGAATCATAATAGGTAGCTCCTTTGCGTAACCCTTCTTTTAGTTTTGCAATGTCTCCATCTGTCAGGCCGTCTCCGCCGACACGAGTTGTGTCTTCTTCGATGTTTTTAGGGTTTACAGAAAAATGATGCACATAGTGCCCTTCTTGTAACCTAGATTGTGAGCCTAAAGTAGTCATTGTACTATCTTTACTGTCCGTATTTGAGTTTTTAAAAGGGGACATGATTTGCTCTGAATAAATTACATTTTCAGTAAACTTATTCAAGCCATGGGTTATCTGGCAAGTGCCATGAATAGAAATGTTGGTTTTTCCTGCATAGGTTCCACCAAAAAGTTTGACATCTAAACATTTTAATATATTACCCATAACTTCTAATCTTAACTCCGGGCTTTTATCTTTCCCTTTAAATTGGCCAAAATGAAGATTGTAAGTTTCATCCAATGTACGAGGAGACATTTCTTCACTTAATGATTTGAAATAAAATATTTTTTCTGAAAGAACATTTTTCCAGAAATTACGTATGGAATATTTTAGAGCTTTATCGGTTGCATACACCGTTCCATTTGGTAGTTTGCGGGGCTGTCCAGAAAAGTCGGCATTGTAGTTGGAGTTGATTGATTTGATGATAGCTGCTCCGTAAACGCGATTGTTAAATGTTGTCATGATATTTTATTTTGAAGAGTTAGAACTGAATAATTGATTTTTGGCAAATGCTCCCGAGAGAATTTGTGGTAACAAATTTTTTAAATTAGCACTTGTTTCGTAACTCAATACGAAAGCTGCGACCTTCTCGAAGTTTTTGGAGAAGTTCTCGTGTTTGTAGCGGCTAAAGTCATTAGCGATAGCTTTTTTGAATTCTGCACATCTAGATTGTTGCAAATAAGGTTCAAGCAAATTGAAGCTGTTGTCTGCCGATTTACTTTTACTTAAAATATATTCAATAACCTGACCTGCAGCAAAAGCGAATTTCTCATCAGTAATATCGTTTAGATCTTCATCGTTTATAATCTCTCGGACAAAGTCCTGATATTCTTTTAATCTATTTATCATATTTATATTTTTTTTAGGATTAAAATAGTCGTAAAGGCTGTACCATATATTGAGTTTTTCTTTGACTCCGTAGTTGTTTCCGTTCTTGATGTCATCAAGTATACTGTTAAATACCATTTCGTAAAAAGCATGACCGTCAATACTGCTTCTTTGAGATTTATACACAAAATCGTACACCGCCTTTCGGTATTTGGAGAAGGAAGAAAAGGTCAAATCAAGTTTAGCGAACTCATCCTTATTAAGGTCGCCGAAGAAGTCAACACGATGATATTTATTCTGAATAAGAGGTTTTAAAACCTGTAATTCAAAATCAAAGATATTTTTGATTAGAGAGTAGTGCTTATCTACTTTACCACCTTTCTCTCTTATTTCAAATAGATTGTGGATGATTAGGTCTTTGACTTTATAATCAAACTTTGACACATAATCGAAATCTTTGAAGACAATTCCGTCCATTGTGTTTTGCCAGAATAATAGGTAGTAGTTGGATAAATCAACTTCGTTGTCAGCAATTAGTCTTTCTAAAATTTCTCTATAACTGAGTTTAAAGCTGCTTTCTTTAAATAAGCCGATCACCTCATTTTGCAATTCATCCTCATAGATCAAAATAGGCAATGGATTGGGCAGCGTTTTATTTGGAAACATGTTTTTAAGATCGTTCAAAAGTTTTGCATCTTGATTTGAAATTCTACCCGTAATATCAAAACTGGCTGTCTGGTGCATTAAAAAAGGCATATTTCCATTAAAGCCATTCATGAAGTTGTTGGTGCCTAATATTAAACCTTCTTCATTTGGGGCTGTGTTATATTTGTCGGTATTAAAAAGTTTGTCATCCAAATACTTTTTGTGCACTTCCTTGTATTGTTCTAGGGGGAGGTCAAGATAAAAAATGATGTAGTTGCTATCGTCCAAAGGTTTTACTTTTAGCAATTCTTGCTCGTAATCTGCTATTTGACTTTTTAAAGATTCTTTAATGGACTTATCTTTCTCCTCTTTGAATTGACTTTTTAATTTCTCTGCTTCTTCGGTTGATTTATTGAATTGATCAGCTCGTTCTTCTTCGATTTTTTTAAGCACGCTAGAAAATGCATTATCACTAAAGAAATTCTTGAAGACAATATATTTTTCCTGTTCGTTATTATCTTTAAAAAGAGCAAACGCTTTTGCAAAATAATCACTGAACCGATCGTAAATCTGTTTTTTCTTTTTATTAGCATTAAATTTTGCACCACCTTCTAAATGTTCCTGTTTAAAAGCTACGCTGAAAGGTGAGCAGGTATGAATTGCTTTCGTAGGTAAGTCAAAGCACTTATTTGTGTCAATACACCAAGCATTTTGATGTAATGATTTACAGTAGTTCAAAAACTCAGATGTGCCTGTTTTTTGTTTCTTAGAGAAAAATTCATATTGATAATCAGTTTCATCCATTGATATTACGCCATATTCATCCGTTTGATATCTCATCAGGATATGCAATCCTTCTTTTGGACTAGAACCTAAGTTTTTAAATTCCTCATCTAGGTTATTTGTGAAATTTATCAGTTCTTTTATCATAATTTTAATACTTTTTTAGGCATCACATATTCTTTAATACAATTGATAACAATTCTATTTTATCAGCTCCACATACCCCAATCCCATACTATTTTCTCTGCCGATTCCAGAATTTAGTAAAAGCTCCACAAATCGACGTTCCGCAGTTACTTTTAAACCAAAGTTCCACCATCCTTTAATTTTTGTTTCTTCTGCTGCATCTGCCTTTATTGTGATTAATCTTGATTTAGCAGATTTTACGAATGATATAGTTTCCAATAGAAGTAAGGCTTCTGAAGCTGTTTGTTCATGATAACAGGTGGCGATTTTGCTTCGCCAATTGTAAATTAGAGATTCTATGAATCTGGGATCAGATGGAGCAAGGTATTCGGATATTCCACTTTCTCTAGGCATACTAGCAACTATAGGGGATAGCGGTTTCATTGATATATTTATTAATTCATTCTCTATATAATCTGTTAGCTGATTTGGCAATGACTCCACGGATTTAACATTAAAACTTACCTTTGACTTATGATCGGCAATATCCAATGTTTCCGATTGGAATAATCCTTTAACAAAGTTTTCCATTGTTTCAGGTAGATGGAAGGAGACATAGAATGAAAGTTCAGGATTTAAGAGTCTTAAACGATCATTCTCTATTTTAAATGGGCAGCTAATCTGTGAGAAACAAAATAATTTGAATCCTTTTCCATAACCAGACTCATGTAAGAAGTTAGCATACTCACGATCACCCTTTGCAATAATCTTGTAAATAGCACTAGACAATGGATACTGATAATTAATCGGTATTATAGTTGAATTACTTTTCGATAATAGCGTTATTTTAAATTGCATTTTTACGGTTAATATTGGTTGTGAATTACATTGTTAAAAACAAGATCTTGACTATCGCTTTATCGAAGTTAAGATTATTTCTAGAATATAAGATTACGGTAAACCGTATAAGTATCCATTTTTTATCTATTTTCAGTTTGATCTTCGTAATTTAAGATCGAGGATATCATTATTTTGGAACCCATGGATTGACATCACATATTTCCATATCATCTTTATCGCTCAATAAGTCGAAGCCGTTATGTTTGTAAAATCAAAGCTCTGCGTTTTTAAAAACCTATAAATACATGTTCTTAAAATGACCAATTTCCCTAATTCATGTGGTGAATAACTATATCCAACATATAGTTCAATACAAAGATTGGACTATAAGTTAGTCGCTAGTTTTAAATTGTAATTCCCAAAGTAATAGCTCCCAACAAGACAAACAAATTATAAATAGATAATGAAAGCAATTCACAGCGCGTTACCCTTGGGGAAAATTTAGGTGGTGGCTGTTGTAAATATGGTTAAGCCGCTTAAAATTAAAATCTTAAGCGGCTTAAAAAAACTAATCCCTACTTTCAGAATGACCTATCCATTCACTATTGCACTCGCCGTTTGCAAGCCTGATGTGCATATATTCGCCACCACTAGTACTCCAATGGAGACAGCTTTCACCTCTGGATCTTTCACATTGACAGCTACGGCATAAGAAAGCCTGCTGATATATGAAGTCATATTGCTTGTTTCATTAATGATCGCGACACTGCGTGTAGCACTTTCTTTTTCCTGGGCTAGTTCGTAAAAATGCCAACATGAGCAGAACAGAGCCGGAAGTATAAGTATGCTGTTTACAATAGCTCCCGTAGCACGCCCATCACCAGCAGCGAGTTTATTCATAATTCCCGGAATTCAAAATATTGAAATTTTTCTAATTTTTTAACCAATCCCTTAGTTCCTTTTTGTAGCAAATATTGGTTTCAATTTCTTATGTATGATTTTACTTCTTGAAGATTCATAGGTTATGGAAATATTATTTATTACAAGTATAAATAAAAAAAACAGGAGGATAAGTTTTTAATAAAAACATATAAGCCTTCTAAATAATTAAAAAATAGTGATATTTATAGGCAATGTAAGTCTATTATGTTATCAGATATTTCTCATAAAAAGAGTGATTTTCCGCTAATTTTCGATGTCAAACAAGGCCTAATAATAGATTGTGTATGTATCGATCAGAAAATCCTTTTCCAAAAGAAATTTTACTTTTTCACAAATTGTCATCAATAGCTTTTCTGTCGGTTAGTATGCTACTCCAGTTCTAATTCTTTCGATCATAATAAACTTGCTATAGCATACAGCTTCACAAGCCATTTTTTAGGCAGACTTGTTTACAAAAAATATTTAGCCAATCGACCTCGGCGGTTAGTATACTCAAATCAAAAATATCCAAAAATGATTCACCTCCTTATTTCCACCATTCACCGAGTTTTTAGTTGGTTTAATCTAATTGCCATAGGGTAGGGACGATTTACACCCTACTTTTGAATCAACAACTAAAATAAAAAACTAACAATATAACATAAAGACAATATGAAAACTTTAGCAAAAACATTCGCAGCAGCAGTCTTGATCGCAGTATCTACGTTCACTATGGGGGCAGCAAAACCAGTAGGCGACCACTCTAAGAAAGCAGCTGTCAACTTATCCACAGCAGATCTTGCCATTGACCATTATGTAGCCGTGATGACCGAAGGAGAGTCAGCAGGAGTAGAGCAGTTGTTCGCATCCGGTTTCAGTCAAAAAGTACAGGCAGCAACAGATAAAACTAACAGCCGGGGAGAAGTTATTTCATTACTGAAAAAACAAAAAGGTGAACATTTGAACTGTAAAACAAGCACCACCATCGTTGAGCAGTCAAGTGATTATATGATTGCAAAAGTAATCCTGCAGTTTGAAGGTTTTACCAAGATCGATTTAGTTACTTTGGTCAATGACGGTGGTAACTGGAAAGTATCTCAATCCATTAACTCTTATCAATAATTTACTGTTTAATTCATATGTTTAGTAGGGCCACGTCGTGAGATGTGGCTTTTCTATTTCCTGTTCTATCTGACAGGATTGATCAATTTGCACTAACCGATAGCAAACGACTATAGTCCACTATAAATGTTTATTGCGAGGCTAATATTTTTAATCAAAGTTATCATTGATCTCCTTGTCCAGCTCAGTACAGGCGAGTCGATCATCATCTAGATGCAGACCCTTACACAGACCAATCTTAAACTACGCACGATCTACTATGCCAGCAAGGTTCTACGCAATAAAATCGAAAAACTGAAATAACACATTGTTTTTTAAAATATAGAGAATCTAAAAAAAATACTATTGCATAAGCAACTAGCATTGTTTTTCTTTAATTTTTTCATATGCTTTGATCAAGTTTGGAATGCCCTTTGGGATCACTTGGAGACTGGCTCGACATTCGGTGGGCAATCCTCTAACCTTTTCCTAACCAACTTCGCCCCATTTCCTAGGTCGCTTCGAGTGGGCTCCCAGTGGGCTTCGAGTGGGCTTCGACAGGGAGTGAGGGGAGAGTCGAAGCCCACTCGAAGCGGACTCACGTGGAGGTAGAACAAGTCTAGAAGAAAGGTCGAAGAAATGCAGAAAAATACCAAATTGGATGTTTCGGAGTAGTTTTGGCAGCAACCAGCTCGATACCAGCTTCATACCACATTCGGACACTGTTCTACCGAAAGCCGTCTGTATACCGCTTCTGCACCGCCTATTTCCCGTCCCTGACCCGGGAAATGGACGGTGCAGGGACTTTGCAACTGCGGTGCAGGGACAGGAAAGTTCAAAACAAGGTGCGAACAAGGTTAAAACAACGTACGAATCAGATCCAAATAGGCTGGACATCCCTGCTGTTGATTTTGAAGGAAAATAAGGCTTTCAAGTGGCCAAGAGTGTACCGTTAGTGTACGGGCTATTCACGGGGAGTGTACCAATCCTGTACCAAGAATGTACGGAGAAGCTACTAAGAAGGTACCAAAGAGCTACTAAAGCCAGTAGCTTGACTGAGGATCTACAAGCAGAGCCTAGACCAGCACGCGAACACGGTGGTTCATGTATCTCCCAAGCTTGCGTAGTGCATATGCTAAGCAATGGTTAAGCATAGATAGTGTGTAAAAGGGTACCTGTTGATACACTATCCATGCACTATCAACGCTCTATCTATGCTTCATCTATACTTGATCAATGCCTGAAGATTGCTTCATCTCAAATAAGCACTTTTAAGCGATCTAATTTATTTTGTCGGGTATCTGAGCGGTTTTGTATTAATAATCTCTCTGATCGGCTAAAATGATGATTAAATAAAAAGCTTTGATATGTTTATGATCTGGTGAATGGTGCCGCAAGGATTTTTTTGTTAAAATCTAGATTTTCCATCTTGATGATCGCAGTGTTGATGTTTGAATGAAGGGGTAGTGGTTAGATATCCATTTTAAAAATCTGTTTGTGGCTTATGTGCAGCGGTGAAATTGACCGATTTGGAGTAAAAAATCCAAGTCCCTGAATGTACTCAAATACTATTGTTGCTTACGCAACTAAACTATTTAAAAATGTTCAACTTAAAGAAACTATAGAAGTATTTAGTTTTAGTTACAGTTCCACTTTTAAAATAAAATAATGGATACTCTTTGACAGAGAAAGTTGTTGCTTATGAGAAGGAAGACGAAGAATGCCTTATTTCCTTTTAGGGATTATATTTTATTTACCTTTAACCGTTATATAACAGATGTAATGGCTTCTAGATCCAAGCCGATTATGGAACGGATAAAGGTTCCTAGGGGTTGGTCACCAAATTCATTTGTAAACTCTTCTTTTGAGCCTAATGCTTCGGCTATTAGATATTGTTCGAGCTGCTGTAATTCAAAGTGAATTGATCGGATGATTTTTATGCAATTTATCAATGACCATATGGTGTTTATTCTTTTTGATAAGAGATGTTACACGGTCTTTATAGCTTTGCAGATTTGTGAAATTTTCAATAATATCGTATTCTACAATTTCGTCCCGCATCAGACTATCATCTAATTTGGTGTAAATCGGTTGAACGATATTTTCTTCTTTGAGTAAATATATGAGGTCTCGAATTTCCTTTCGTAAATTTTCTACTTTTGCTAGTGATACATTAAGAAAATGCAGGAAACTTTATTTTTTTTTCTAATTCTGGTTTCCATTCATCCTGGTGCGCCATAGTTTCGTTGATCTTGTCGCGGTAATATATCATGTACCAACTCTGATTATGAAAACCTTTAATTGTTTTAAAAACACGTTCTGAATGAATCATCAGCTTTTTGAAAAACTCTTCTTTTGGTTCACGATGATTGTTTAAGATTTGGCTTAGTGACACCGGAGTAATATCTAAATCTAAAGCAAAATCTTGTTGTTTATCATAGATTGCATCGATATAGGTATGTAAAAACGAAGTGAATTGATATTCCTTATTGCTTTCTGAGGAGTTCAGGTATTCATCCATTTGTAATTTTAACTGCATCAATTTTGCACGTAATAGATCCTGTTGAGACATGTTGGACATTCTCAATCTTCTCGCCTCCATCAAAGCCAAACCCTCCTTTTGTTTATCCTCCTGAGAATCATATCTAGCATCTACGCCATATTCAATAGCATCCAAAAGAGCTGTTTTTTTATTAGTCATGGTCATAAAGTTCTATTAATTCTAAAATCTTGGGAACTTCTAAACTCAGCGTCATTCCCGTTATATTCATTTTATATTTGTCGATATAGTGTTGTGCGATTTGTGTTTTGGGTCTTAATGAAATACATGCCCATTCACCAAAATCACGTACAGCAAGTTTGGCTACATGTGTCAATAAATTGCCAATAACTTTATCATATATTTTATCTTTTCCTACATTTTCCCGGGATGCGGTTATCAATCGGATGTGAATCCGCTTCTCTTCAGTAATTGTTTCAAATGAAATCAGTCCGAGTATATCGTCCTTGCCTTTAATTGTCAATTTAAATATTTCAAAAGTAGCTTCTTCATTCCAATCAAAGAAATACCTATCAGCAGGTAATTTCTCGAAGTCGCTTTTTTCAATTGAAACAATTTCGACTAGATGAGTTTGACTTGTAGCTACTTCGGTTATATTCACTATACTAAGTTAACTAAAAAAGTTTACATATATTGTAAACTTTTGTTTTTTATTGAAATGAAAAAAACGACAGTATTGTTATGTTTTATCGCATTGTTGAGTTCATGCGCTACTCAAATGGTAACTAAATCACCTGCTGAGGTAAAAATGATGACAACGAAACAATTTGAATCAGGTCATGATTTGATATTTAAGTCCATTATTAGCTTATTGCAGTCGGAGAGTTATATTTTGGACCGTGCTGATAAAGAGACTGGTCTAATCAATGCGAGTAAGAGAATTGAAAATAAAAATGCTGCATCACATCGCTTTTGGACTGGCTCTTCTAAAGATGCCAACACTTCTAAAACCATGTTTTATGTGGAGACCGTTAATGATGATGTGACGGAGGTTAAGATCTCGATGTATGAAGGGAGCGAATCCAGTAAAAGCGGCTATTGGGGGCAAGTGAATAAGGATAGTAAGGAGCAACTGATCTATGAGCCTCGTGTCTATCAGGAGTGGTTCCAGAGCCTCCAGGCTGAGGTGGAGCGTAGAAAAGCACTGGGAAGATAAGTTTCACTATCAGTGATAAAGTGAATACCGATTTTAAATTCAATTTTGCAACGCCCGTTGCAAAATTGAATTTAATCATTTAAAATGATGTTGATAATTCTTTATCTATCTTCTTTCAATTTCTTCACTTCACTGGCAAGATCCAGTACCGCTTTGCTTAATGTAGCAATAGATTGGGTCTTGATGCGGTCTTCTTCAATAAATTTTTCTAATAGTGCGAGCAGTTTGTCTGAGCCGTCGTTGTTGAATACGGGCTGTGCATTCTGACCGACAGAATTGTCACTAAATGTGGAGTTATTGTTATTCTGTATATTATAGATCACATTTTCGTCTTTAAACGATTTGACGAAATCTGGTGTTACCCCAAGTGCATCTGACAATTCTTTTAGTAGTGGCTCTTCAAAAGCGACCATATTTTCAAAATCAGAAATCCGTTGCTGCGAGTATTTGCTTTTGCACAATTGCCCAAAGGCCTCTTGTTTTATTCCTTGAATTTCTCTTATCCGTTTTATATTGTGACCGATGTGCATGGTTTCTTTTTTTTCTTCAAAAATAGTGTTCATATACTATGATTTTTTGGATCGGTACTTTACCGGTAAATCGGTAGGATACCATGAATTATTATGGTTGGCAAAGCCTAAATTTGATTTAAAATTACGAAAGTTTGTTGGGAATGACAATATTGTAATTTGTTCTTCAGTACGAAGAAATATAAACCATCATTAGAATGATTTAGTTCTTTGACATATTGGTATTGATCGGAATTTTAGCTAAGGTTGGGAGGGTGAGAAGGTTAGGATATTAGATAGTTAGAGGGTGAGAAGGTTAGATTGTTAGATAGATAGAGGGTTAGAAAGTTTCACTTTTCGCTCAATATAAAATAATGGAGGCTGCTTGTACAGCCGTAGGGTGAGGGGAATGACCACTCACTGAGTACTTGAAAAAAGCATTGGTTATTGCAGACCTTAATGTTAAAGACATGTACAATACGACTAAAATTGCATTTTTTTTAAAATTATTAGGCTTGCGCTGTAAATGACCACTCACTGAATACTGAAAAATAGTATGATTTGTTTATGCTAACAAATTTCAAGGTATGTACAAAACACATAGATAAGCATATTATCTATTATCGAAGGGTATCTGTTAATGAGTACAATTCGAAAGTGATGTCCATTAATATTCATTACTACTGTTAACAGTTGCCAGTTGGGGACTTAGAATATTTATTGTTAAATTTGAATATGACTACATTTAAAGTATCTGTTCCAGAAGACAAGACTTCTTTTTTCCTCGAAGTACTCGAACTTATCGGGGCTACATACGAGTCGAAAGAGACCAATTTCAAACTAACTGATGAACAAGAGCAGTTCCTTTTGTCTCAGAATGACGTGTCGTTAGATGATTGCCAGCCTGCTCATCTATTTTTCGAAGAGTTGAACGTCAAATATGGCCTATAGCATACTGATCACTCCTGCATCTAAAAAGTTGCATTAAAATTTCTTTAGGACTATAAAAAAGCTCTTGCTGATATTTTGAAAGTCCGATATTTTCAGGTATTCTACCTTAACTTTCGTGGCAGGGTGCTAACGAAATTTCCTTATATCGTTTTTTATACGTTAGATGATGAGCAGGAACTGATCATCTTCAAAGCAGTATTTCATACCACGCAAACTCCTCAAAAATATCCTCACAAATAAATAATTCTGGAGGCTGCTTGTACAGCCGTAGGGTGAGCGATTTTTACCACTCACTGAATACCGAAAATAGCATGGGTTTTTATTGACCACAAATTGAAAGGTGTGTACAATTATTTTCACTTTTCTATTCAATTTGGAAAAGTTGTTGTTGACCAGAATGTGGAAAGTATAGACAACCGTGATGCTGATATATAACCCTATGATTTCGTTGTTGCTAACCAAAATTTAACAGAGCGTTTAAAATAGTTAGAAAGTTAGAGGGTGAGAAGGTTAGAAATTTTGACTTCGCTCAATATAAAATAATTTAGGCTGCTTGTACAGCCGTAGGGTGAGGATCATGATCACTCACTGAGTACCGAAAATAGCATGGGTAGTTACTGATCATAGGTATATGCAATCAATAATGAAGACTATTAATGGTATTTACAATTGATGCAACGAAAAGGAACCAAAAGATATCACAACTAATTACAAACTTAAAAGGTATGTACAATTTAGTCTTCTTGAGGTTTAAGATTAAAGTCTGTTGTTACTGACCACAATTTGAAAGAATAGTTAGAAGGTTATGAAGTTAGGGGGTGAGAAAGTTAGAAATATTGACTTTTCGCTCAATGTAAAATAATGGAGGCTGCTTGTATAGCCGTAGGGTGAGGGATTTTTGCTACTCACTGAATACTGAATAATAGTAAGGGGGTCGCTACTGACCAAAAATTGAAAGGTATATACAACATGTGCTGCGGGTCTTCGGTACGGAGGTAAGTCGCTACTGACCACAAATTGAAAGAATAGTTAGAAAGTGAAAGGATTAGAAGGTTAGTTTCTAGTTCATCATATAAAATAATGGAGGCTGCTTGTACAGCCGTAGGGTGAGGGATTTTTACCACTCACTGAATACCGAAAATAGCATGGGTTTTTACTGACAACAAATTGAAAGCTGTGTACAATTCGGTTTGTGAATCAGCTAGAGAGCATCAAGTTGTTACTGAACACAATTGAAAGGTGTGTACAATCAATCGCGAATACCATTAATGGTATTTACAATTGATGAAACGATTAAAAGTTATCAAATGTCAGAGTTACTAAGTACAGTTCTGAAAACAGTATGTACAATGTAATGCGAAAAAGAAAAACTAAAAAAATGTTTGTTGACTTGAAGTTGAAAGAATAGGTAGAAAAGCTAGAAAGTTAGAAATTTTGACTTCGCTTAATATAAAATAATGGACGCTTCTTGTAGAGCCGTAGGGTGAGGGATTTTTACCACTCACTGAATACCGAAAATAGCATGGGTTTTTATTGATCACAAATTGAAAGGTGTGTACAATTAGCTGGCTGTATTTGTTGTTGCTGACTACACGTTGAAGAATCGTTAGATAGTTAGAGGGTTAGAAAGTTAGAAATTTTGACTTCGCTCAATATAAAATAATGGAGGCTGCTTGTACAGCCGTAGGGTGAGGAGGGTACCACTCGCTAAATTCAATTTATTGCAATAGGGGGTTGAGCTTAGTGCAATTGAATATGCAATCGACAGGGAAGCTATACAGTTGACAGAACTGTCACTGCACAATGGCCTAAGTAAGTCGATATTCTAAAAACTCCATATCCATCTCAGGTACGCTCAGGTCACGTTGATGACGATGAAAAAGCAAGCCTACACATAATTTAGGTAATGACACTTTGAGTTTATGGCATTAGATACAAGATATATTGCATGCTCTTGATAAAAAGCCACATATTTTCGGTCAATTCCAATAGGACAGGAGTGTTCTAAGTCGCTTTAATATATGCCTTAAACATGATCTCAGTTCCCAAAAAAATCCGCCAGACCAGCTGAGATCTGTTTAGATAAATAACCAATGTATTGGCATTCTCATGTGCCCTGACCAAAATAATGATTATGAGTAAAACACTACAAACACAGCAAGCTGAAAAATATCTCTCCTTTCTGCAGAACGGAGATGAAAGAGGCTTGACCTATTTTTACAATCGTTTCTACGGATATCTTTTCGTAAAATCATATCGCGTGACCAAGGATGATTGTGCGGCTGAAAGTATCGCGCAGGAAGCATTATTGCGACTGTGGCTCTGCCGAAAACAGATGAAGACAATAGACGATACCTTTGCCTTTTTAAAAGCACAGGTTAAAGCTGCTATAGATGCATTTTACAATACCACAAAAACTAGATTTCACCGAAAACTGCTACGGTTGGATGGTATCGAAGATTACCAAGAGTTTCTGGTGGGATATACCCTAGAGGAAGAGGAGGAAACGGATATCGTCTATCTGGAGAAGCTGGAGGAAGAAAAGCAGGAGCGATTGGATAAACTTAACCGGCTGTTGCCAAGCCTCAGCAATCAACAGCAGCTATTCATCAAACTCTGTTTACAGTATAGTTTTAACTACGAGCGCATTGCCTATTATTTGGGTGGTATATCTGACTATGAAGTCAGTTTGCAGGTCGAAAAAACCATTGATACACTACGTTCCATATTCAATAACTCGCAACAAATGGAGTTGTTAAATAGACGGTCTTCGGTGGTACTGGAGGGTGAATTCAATGAGCATCAGGCCGAAATCTTTCATATGCGCTATGAGCTACAGTTGTCATTTGAGCAGATTTCCGAAGCGTTGAATTTGAATCCATCGATGGTTAAAAAACTCTTCGTACAGGCGCATACTAAAATCAAAAACGCCAAGAAAACAGCATAATTAAAGAGATATCGCTTATGGAAAAAGATACCCTAATTTTAACCCGAAAAGTTCAGATTTATTTGGACTGTGATGATCAAGAACAACGGTCTGCGTATTATAAAAAGTTATTTGAGTGGCAGGACATGGTGTATCGCGGATCCAATATGGTTATGACGCACCAATACATCCAAGAGCAGATGAAGGATTTAATCTATCTGCGCGATGACGTCAAAGTGAAGCTCGCTAATTTTGATAAAGATCCAGAAGGTATATTCACCACTTCTAAGATGAATACCACGTATCGCATATTGTCTCTATATTTTAAAGGAAAACTGCCATCGGATATTCTTTCGTCCATGAATATGACCTTAAACAGGGCTTATAGTACTGATCGTTTAGCCTATTGGAAAGGAGAAAAATCGTTGAGAAATTATAAAAAAGATATGCCGATTCCATTTGGAGGAGATCAAGTGAAACTGAGCAATGATGAGAAAGGGCGTGATTTTATATTGAAACTGTTCAAAATACCCTTTCGCACGTATCTCGGCAAAGATCGATCGGACAAGAGGGTTTTATTGCAGAGGGCACTGGTCGGAAAAATCAAGATCTGTGCAAGCTCCATCCAGATAGTAAAAGGCAAGATATTTTTATTGCTCGCTCTGGAATTGCCGAAAAAGAAATACGAACTAAAAGACCATATCATTGCTGAAGCATCGTTGTCTGTAGAACATCCGATCACGGTGTCTATTGATAAAAATAGTTACCAAATAGGAAACAAAGAAGAATTTCTATATCGGCGGATGGCTATTCAGGCGGCGAGATACCGATTGCAAAAAGGTGCAGCTTTCAACAGAGGTGGTCATGGACGTAAGAAAAAGATGAAAAGTATGGAGCAAGTCAATGAACAGGAGAAACGTTATGTGGATAGTCGTTTGCATCTCTATAGCAGAAGGCTGATTGATCTATGTGTAAAATCTGAAGCAGGAACATTATTATTGGTCAATCAGACGAACAAGGAAGAGTTTGCTAAAGAAGATGAATTCCTTTTGCGAAACTGGAGCTACTATGGCCTGATTGAAAAGATAAAATACAAAGCGAATATGGCTGGAATTAATTTGATCGTAGAATAGATCATTGCTTTGAAGTTTTCTCCATCTTGCACCTTCTCCGCATTGGTCAATAATTACGGTGCAGAGAAGGTGCATATCAAATTCAACCGGGGCTCAGAAACGACTGGAGATTAACAATCCAAGCAGCAGGAAAAATCTTCCTCCCAGCATAAAAAACACTACTTACAGCTCACTAAAAATGGGCTATTTTATGTAAAAATAATCATATCGTAATTTTATTGATCAAATAATCAGTTGCTTGCATTTTTATTGAATGATTTTTTATGAGGAGTATTTGTTAGTTACGAATATTTCGTAAGTTTACAAAAAAATCGTAAACATTATGAAAAAGATCTTACTAACCGTATTGATTTCAGTCAGTTTTATGGCTGTTAAAGCGCAAGAAAAGGCAATCGCCAAAGTGCATTACATATTCAAGCATGTCAATGACACGACAAAAAGAGATAAGCATACCCGTGATGAAGTCGTTACTTATTTAGGTCAGCAAACAAGTTATTATACCAGTTATTCAACGACCAGAATGCAGGAGCAAACCACAAAAATGATTTCAGCTCCAGATTTTGACGGTAATTTAGTGATCTCCAGATCCACCAGTGGCATCAAAGAATCTTATCTGCTCGAACCTGCCAAATCCCAGATGGTAGAAGTGAAGCGTGTTGCTTCAGATGAGTTTTTATTAGAGACTACCTATCCTAAACAAGATTGGAATATAGCCGATGAAACAAAAGTAATAGGTGGATATACCTGTCAAAAAGCCACCACCACTTTTGCAGGTCGACATTATACCGCATGGTTTACAACCGATATTCCGTTTTCTTTTGGACCGTGGAAATTACACGGTTTGCCAGGACTTATTCTAGCCGCAAAGGATGATCAGAATGAGGTGGAGTTTGAATATTCAGGTTTTGATAAATTGGCGGCTGATGTCCAAGTGACCATTGGAACTCCCGCAAAGGCTATTTTGTCGACAAAAGATGAAGTCGAAAAATTAGAAAAGGCATTTAAGGCAAATCCCAGTGCCTATATGCAATCGAAGTCCAACGTGAGAATTGCAGGTCCAGGTGTTTTTGTGAGCAGCGGAGGTAGCGGCACTTCATCTTCCTCAGCTATCGACGCATCAAAAATTAAATCCATGTCCATTAAAAATGACGATAATTATAAACCTTCTTCGGTCACGAATAATCCTTTAGAATTAAAACCGTAGTATGTTACAACGCGCTGTTTTTATTGTTTACCTGCTGCTTTGTAGTGCACAGATTTTTGGACAGGAACATGTGATGGAAGGATTTTTAGTGGATAAAAACACGAAGAAAGCCTTAAATCATATCCATGTCCTGCTCAAATCTAGTGACCATAAATTGTTAACCTTCAAAGAAACAAAGGCGGATGGTGCTTTCTCTTTGGCTACAGTTAAAGATGTGGATGGAGCGTATCTGGAGATCAATCATCTTGGTTATCACAAAAAAATAATCCCATGGACAGAAGTTGGCTTAAAAAAAACAATTGAACTGGAGCAAAAAGTAGTGCTATTGGAAGATGTAGAAGTCAAAAGCCGACCGCAGATCAGACAGATTGGTGATACGCTTGCCTATAACGTGGCTTCGTTTGCAAAAGAGGAGGACCGTAGCATTGGTGAGGTATTAAAACGGATGCCGGGTATTGAGGTCGGGGACAATGGAAGTATCAAATATCAGGGAAAAGCGATTTCGAAGTTCTATATTGATGGAGATGATTTATTGGATGACCGCTATGCGATCGGAACCAAAACGATCCCGCATAAGATGGTGAAGGACATCGAGGTACTGACCAATCATGAACACATGAAAGTGCTCAAAAATAGACGCTATACTGATGAAGTGGCGATCAATCTCGTGATCAAGGACGATGCGAAACTGAAGTTGACGGGTCAAGCAAAATTAGGTGCAGGACTACCCAAGCAATATGACGGCGAACTCAATACGATCCTGTTTAATAAAAAATATAAAGTATTGAATGTCTTGCAGGGCAATAATATTGGAAATGATCTGACGGGAGATTTTACAGGGTTTAACCAAGCTACTGTGCTCTCGCGAATGGGGTATTCGGCCGTTAATAATCTACTGGCTCTAGGTACTGTCGGCGGTCCACCTGTAGCCAAATCAAATTATTTTATGAATAATTCGGTGGCTTTAAATGCCAACAATCTATTGAATATCAAAAATGGTTTCCAATTGAAATCCAATATTCAGCTCTTACAGGATAAAAATAATACCAATTTTAAAGGAGAGACGAGTTATTTTTCAGAAGATAGCGATTATATTTTTGATGAAAATCAGTATACCCAAACAACGGAATGGCTAGCGGCACTGCGCTTGAGTTTAAATAAAAATATAGAGAAACGCTATATCAATAATGCTTTTTCATTTGAGTATGAAAAGGAAGATCGTGCGGCGAATATCGGAAGCAATGGGGAGACTATTTTGGGCAGTCTCCATCATCAAATAAAAGGCTTTTCAAATCAATTGGAATGGGTACCTGCACTTAAAAATGGTGATATTGTCCAAGTAAACTGGTATCTCAATTATGCGACCAAACCGCAAACTTTATCATTCTCCCCAGGGCTCTTTCCTGATGTGTTCTCAGGAGGGGTTCCTTATGAACAGACTTGGCAGCATGTGGAAGTTCCAACAGTTTTTACGAAAGCAAGTGTCGGATATAGACTTCCTAAAGGGAAATTAAAACAATACTACAATCTCGGTGCGATGGTCGAAGATCAAAAATTGAGATCCAATATCGCGATCCATAAAGCGGGCAATATCGCGGATGTCGCGCTAGATTCTACTCAAAATAAGCTGCACTGGAATCGCTCCTCCGTTTCTGCAAATGCAGAATATGAATGGAGCAATAGGAGATGGGCCACTCGACTGGTATTGCCGGTTTCATGGCAATATACCTGTTATGCGGATCCTTATTTTAACCTCGATAAAAATCAACATGATATTGTATTCAATCCTACATTTTCCGCTAGGCTTCGTGTGAGTCAGGAAGATGAACTTAGTTTTTCTTATCAACGAAGCCATTCATTTGGAAATATAGAAAATGTGTATCAGGGGCTATTGATTAGAAACTATCGCACCTTCTCAAGCAATAACGGTGTCATCACCGAAAATAAAAACAATGAGTTTGGCTTAAATTATAAGGTAGGGAGAACGATAAAATTGTTATTTATGAATGTGGGATTGAATTATAAACAATCCATCTCCAACACCATACTATCCAATGTGGTGAATGATCAATCGACACAGACACAATTGATCGAACAGGAAAATATCGTCAATTCTTATCAGGCGTCTGTCGGATTTGACAAATACATCTTTGCCTTATCCAGTACCATGAAGCTGGCAGCATCGTGGTCCCTATCCGATTATAACCAGTTTTTCAATAACGAGATCCTTCCATTTCAAAATATAGGCTATACCTTGAGACCTAATTTGGAATTAAAAATCTGGAAGCAGTTGAATCTTTCGTACACGGGGCAGTTGTCGTGGATGAGCAGTAAACAGAAAGGAAAGGTGCAGGGATTGGATCGAAATACATTCCAGTCTTCCCATCAGCTCGGGTTACCGATGACCTTATTTTCCGGTTTTCATGTACGGTTCAGTGCTCGGAATGTCTATGCGCATCAACCTGGATTCAACGATTTTAATTACTTGTTTTTCGATACCTTCATCCGCTATCGTCACAAAAAATCAAAAACGGACTTTGAACTCAACTTGACGAATCTGGCGAATGTTAAAAAATTTGAAACCTATTCGGTATCGGCTAACATGCAAATGCATAACAGCTATGAGCTAAGAGGGCGAATGGCCGTTTTAAAAGCGGTGTTTAATTTTAAATAAGCAATCATAACAGCACTCACCGATTCGCTTCACCATATGCTTTTAATCGAGTTTGAAGTAACAGCAAAAGTTGTGGTTCAGAAATCGCTAAAATAGCAACATCGATCCAAAGTAAATCAGGTTTTGATCTGAAAAAACGACCTATCGCATTTAAAGCAGTTAAGTAAGCCGTACGTTTAACTTGGTCATATTTTTTCTCATCCTTAACCTGGATAAAGATTTGATTCTGCGCGCGATAAAAGCCGGTTTCAAAAGTTTGAATATCATTCCAAGGAATAAAAATGGGGGTATCTGCTGTGTTATTTACTAGTCCTCGTTCTTCTATGCTTAATCCTGGTCGTCCTTTTTTATGTTCGATCCAGAACCTAATTTTATGAAAATATAAGATATGAAGCGTGACGAATATTAAAAATAGTAGTATGGGAGCATAGCTGTTTGACGAGTTAAAAATAAAGAAAAGTAAGACCACAATAAAGGCTATACATAGGAAAATACCTGTACTAATTTTACTGTTCTTAAATTGTATATCTACCATAAGGATCTCATGTAAATATAATAAAATTATCTCTTTTATTTGATGCCCAACAACTTGAAAAACTCTTCCTTTTTATTTAAAGCAATAGCTATTGATTTACCATTGGTCAACTCGATCATATTTCCGCTGACGGTTTTGACAGCTTCGATGTTAAGGATAAACGAACGCTGCACACGAAAAAAGAGCTGCTTATCTAGGATTTCGTCCATAGATTTGAGCGTAGCTTGCGTGGTATAGCTATTTTCGGGAATGACGATCTTCAGGTAATCGCCTTGCGCTTCTATATAAAGGATTTCATTCAATACAATTTTGACTAACCTTCCTTCCGATTTGATAAATATACGGTCAGGCTTAGTCTCTGGGCGTGTAGTAGCCTTACTTGTCAGGACTCTTTCTTTAGCTCTGTTGACAGCCTTTAAAAACCGATCGAATCGAACCGGTTTTACCAGATAGTCGGTTGCCCCAGCATCAAAACTATCCAATGCGAAATCGCGATGGGCAGTAACAAAAATAATAACAGGAGGATTGACCAAGGCATGTACCAGCTCCATCCCATTTATTTTTGGCATTTGGATATCACTAAACATAATATCGACCTGATGGTTTTGTAAATAGAGCAGCGCTTCTACGGAGTCACCAAAGGATGCCACGAGGGTCAGAAAAGGAATTTCTTTTATAAACGTTTCGATCACCTCTCTACCGAGCGGTTCATCATCTGCAACGATGCACGTGAACTTATCCATGAGTTGTTAAATTTATTTTTAAGCTGACAACAAATTTATGTTGGAGATTTTCAATCCTGAGTTCATGTTTATCGGGATATAACAACTGCAAGCGCTTTTGAACATTCGCAATCCCAATACCTCCAAACTCCTTTGTGGCAACATGGTCATCTACATCATTTTCAAGATGAAAGTAAAATTGATTGTCCTCAATTTTTATACTCAAATTTATAAACTGTTCTTTGTTATGGCTAAGACCATATTTAAAGGCATTTTCTATAAAAGTAAAAGTGAGCAATGGAGCAATATATAATCCCATCAAATTGTTTTCATCAGGAAGGTGTAATACAATCTTTTTATCAGTCGGATAGCGCATTTTTTCAAGTTCGCTATAGTTTTTTATAAATTCCAGTTCTTTTTGTAAGGATACCTTTTCTGTATTGGATTCATAGAGGGTGTAACTCATAATATCCGAAAGATTGACGATCACATCTGGCGTCGCGGGATCTTTTTTTATCGCAAGCCCATATAGATTGTTTAAGGTATTGAACAGAAAATGTGGATTGAGCTGGGCTTTCAAAAAGTTTTTTTCAATATGGATATTTTCTATTTCTAAGCTTGCTTTTTCCTGCTGAATTTTTAAAGTTTTACTATAAAGTTTAGAGATTTCAAATAGAATTTTCACAAAAAAGAAGGGCGATAGAATCGAAATCACGATGAAGGCCTGCGAGATCATGCGTTTGAAAGAAACAGCCTGTAAAAACGTTTGATCGGCACTCATCTTAATCGCACCTTTAAGTTCCCCATTTTCGATTTCAAACCCCAAAGCATGATAGAGCTGGGAAAAGAAATAGGTGATCGCAATCCAGATAAACAACAGGAAAGGCAAACTAATGATCAATAGTACAATGATCTTATTCCTGCCTCCAGATAAAATCTTGGGTAGCAAGACATAAAAGAAGAGATAGAATACGAGCATATTAACAGTCGTCATCCTGATGGTGAGGATCACAGCATTAAATAGAGAGAGTTTGTAAGCCAGTATGTAGCTTAGCAGCAATAAGACTGAAAAAGTAAACCACATGCAGACATGCAGCAGCATTCGATTTGTTTTGGTATATAAACGCTCAAAATCAAATTCTGCTATCTTACTCGTTAAATAGCTGGAGAAAACCTGTGTATCCTGCGACATGAAATGTGTTTAAAAAGATCAACCAAATATAGTTTTTTGAACGCTTTATAGGGATAGTTTTTGTATAAAAAGACAAGCGACCATACTGTTGGTGATCGCTTATTGGAAAGATTATCCTTGCTATTGTTAGCCGCTGTTTCCTTATAAAATTCTAATGATAGCATTACATAGATTGACGGTATTGTGTCCAAGGATGGGGTAAATTAGGTTACCTGAAAATTTTCGCAATAGGCCCAGACTGAGCGAAGATATCAGCGTGAGGTAGATGATCGTGATGATATCAAATTTGAGTTGATGATCTTCCGTGAGCACAACACCATGTGCAACACTGAATAAAAGCGTCACGATAACAAATCCCCAACCCAATGAGATCCCTTTGATATTCCATTGGGGAGTAAAA
Source organism: Sphingobacterium sp. UBA6320 (assembly GCF_002440335.1). NCBI lineage: Bacteria > Pseudomonadati > Bacteroidota > Sphingobacteriia > Sphingobacteriales > Sphingobacteriaceae > Sphingobacterium > Sphingobacterium sp. UBA6320. Next base: position 28,657 of record NZ_DJTA01000032.1, read on the forward strand.
GCTTGATCAAGAAGCCAAAAGCAAATGCCCCTGAAGACCAATTCTTCCGTTAAACCGGGCATTGTTGCCTGGAAAGCGAATGTTTCAAGATCAAAATGACCTCCTTTAGGGAATAGGATCAATTTGAAAATCAAATCAAAAAATAAGAATCCAAGGAATAGAAAAATGCCGAATCGGACCTGTTTCTTTGTATTACTTTTCGAGGTGAATCCGATCTGCTCACGATGAGTTTTGCTTACCGAAAAAATGATGGTCAGCGCTAACAATAAACTTAAGATTTTACCGACCCAAGAAAATTTTAATCCAATGGAATCAAGGCTAACATACTGTCTGCTGAAATGCTGGATATAACAATCAGCTAGAAAATAGACGATGAAAAGGATTAAAAATTTTGAATTTACTTTTTTCGTTTTGGCAAATGCAATCGCTATTAACGGTAGCATGAAAGAGATCCAAATAAGCGGTGTGTATAGTGACATATCTTTTAATTTTTCTTTAAAAGTAGCGCAACACCACATCCTTTAAAAATTCTACCGATGAAAAGGTATGATCAACCGATAGAAGCTATTTTTTGATCGATTAAGCAGGTCCGTTATTAAGCGTTTGATCGCCTTGGAGATTGAAAAAATAGTGCAGTAAAAATTTAAAAGATCTGAAAGATCATTAAGAGATGAGGAAATCAATTACAGGGCTGATGTACACATCTATAATGATGTCCCCTGATCAAAAAATAACATGGTGCTTATGTATGCAACCATGTTATTACATTTTTAATCAAGATGATCTACCTTATATATTTGTTGGAAAAGGATCTTCAAACCTGATATTTTTATCAAACAGATAAAACTCATCTTCTTGGAGTAAGCATTTTTCCAGGTCCATCCTCACCTTGTTTTCATTGATGTCTTGTCCAATAAAGACAAGTTCATTTATTCTATCCCCCCATTGTTTACTCCAGCGACGTTCGATATAGTCTTTATTGGCGACGTAACTTTCAAATTGTATGCGTTCGAAGTAGGACATACTGATCCACCACACACCAGCAGTCTCTAGGCGCGAAGAGCCGCCAGCCTGAGAAAAATTTAAAGCTTCATCACGACGGGAGGCTAGCCAGAAAAGACCCTTGGCACGTATAATACCTGCGGGATACTGATGGTTTAAGTAATGCCAAAACCGTTCAGGATGAAAAGGTCTTTGATTTCTGAATACAAACGAACTGATGCCATATTCTTCTGTTTCGGGAGTATGCTGTTCCGACTCCAATTCCTTTTGCCATCCTGCCGAAGTCTGGGCTTCATCAAAATCAAAAAGTTTGGTGTTTAACACTTCTTTCGGACTTACTTTTCCAAAAACAGAACTGATTATTTTTGCCCCAGGATTTAATTTGTGTATCGCAGCCTTTAAAACACCAACGGTCCCAGCATCCACCAGATCTGTTTTATTCAAGATGATGACATTCGCAAACTCGATCTGGTCGGTCAGCAGGTTGACGATCGTTCGGTCGTCACCTTCCATATCTGTTAGATTGCGATCCTGTAGCATTTCATTTGTACCAAAATCTTTGAAAAAGTTAAAGCAATCCACCACCGTCACCATGGTGTCGATATAGCTGAAGCGAGACAAGTCTATACCTTGATCTTCGTCAACATAGGAAAAAGTCTGCGCTACCGGAATAGGCTCACTGATGCCTGTGCTCTCAATCAATAAATAATCAAATCGACCTTCATTCGCGAGTTTTTCCACCTCAACCATGAGATCTTCGCGCAGGGTACAGCAAATGCAACCGTTGCTCATTTCAACCAATTTTTCTTCTGTACGTGATAGCGTGTGCTGATGTTCAACCAAGCGCGCGTCCACATTGACCTCGCTCATATCGTTGACGATCACTGCTACCTTCAACCCCTCCTTATTATGTAAAATATGATTGAGAAGGGTTGTTTTTCCAGCACCAAGAAAACCGCTTAATACGGTAACGGGGAGTTTCTTTTGCGTGATCCCATCAGGAGTGGATACGGATGTTTTTGTCTGCATGTATTTCATTCTTTAGTATTTTAATGTAAGTGGTAGGGGTACTTGCGTGAGATAAAGTCCGCTCGTGTAAAACCTAGCTGATTTGATCCTCAATCGAACCTTCAACTATTTTTGTAAACCAGCCAATGATGTTTTGATGGTGTTGAGGGCCATATAAGCGGATGAATGTTTTCGTTTCCGACTTATTGAAGTCCTGGTAAACAGCAAGTCTCGTTCTGGCAAATTCTGCTGTTAGCGGGATCTTGCAATCATGTACCAAACAGGTTTTCCATTGTTCAAATGTTTCAGGTATCATATATAATCTGTTTTCTTAAGTGTAATACAAAAGCAAAGATATAAAACTAATATAGTAAATGCAATATAGTTGCATTTGTAAAATTAAAGAAATTGAGAAAACAGATCAGGTACACATACAGACATGATGGACAAGATAATATACCTTTTAAATGATCCGGATAAAGGCATCGGATATATTAGATAGACAATAGGGGGCAGGTACATCGTGTGCCGAGCTGCTGCTCGGCTTTATATGGAGGATCAATATGACATGATTTGGTTATTTATAATTAATGCTCTGTTAATATGCGTTCTATTTCTTTGTAAAGAAAAGTTAACCGTATGATCTTGAATTTATGTCTGTTATAACACGTCACGAACTGAAAGAACACTGGAATACATTTGTTGCAGCAGCATGTGAAGAAGCGTTTTATCAGATTTACGAATACTACCATCATTATCTCAGTTATGTAGGTACCAAACGTGGTTTTGCTATCGATATCATTCAAGATGCTATCAATGATGTGTTTCTTCATTTATGGGAAAACAGAGCTAAAAGTAGCAGCATACACCATCTCCATAATTACATCATTACCATCTTTTTGCGGAAACTATTTCGCGATGATGCCAAGAAGTATGAAATGATTCCGACCATCGCCACTTTATTGGAGAACTGCGAAGTTCCTTCTGTTGAAGATGGATTTATACAGCGCTATACGGAAGACGAGGTGGGACGCTTTGTAAAAGAAAAAGTTGATGAGCTAGGCGAGAAACAACGTTTGCTGATTTATCAAAAATTTTATCTTGGATTATCCTACCAAGAAATAGCTGCTGCAAATGGTGTTTCCATCAATACCGTCTACAATACCATCTATAAGTCTGTGGATAAATTACGAAATCTGTTGACTGCAGAACAAGAAACCTTTCTTAAAATAGCCATTGGGGCCCTTTCAACATTTTTTTTATTTTTTTTAGAAAATCAGTAGTGAAAATAGCATACTCCATGCTCTATTGATCAAATGAAGAGAAATAAAACATGGAAGAACTGAATCTGAAAGCATTGTTAGCAGATGAGAGCTTCATCAACTATTGTAAAGGATACCCAGCTCAGGATGTTGCCAAATGGGAAAACTGGCTGCAAGACCATGCGCAGTACCGTAAAGAAGTAGAAGAACAGAAGCGGATAGTCCAAACGTTGGCCTATCATACTGCCGTAACTACTGTTGAAGATCATTATCTCCGCCTCAAGGAGCAGATCGCAAAAAAAAATAAGAAAACGGATACCCGCTTTCGAATTTTCCCATGGCTAAAGATCGCGGCTTCACTATTGCTCATCGGTTCCCTATCGTACTTGATGTTACGTCAATCTTTCCTATCTGAACCTGATCACCATAAGCAAAGTGTAGTAATCCCTGGAGAAGATAAAGCCTTATTGACTTTGGCAGATGGTTCGACCATCTCATTAGATGAAGTTGCAGTCGGAACATTGGCCTTAGAAGGCGGTGTGCGCGTAGAGAAAACAAAAAGTGGTCAGCTTATTTACAGTGTTTCCGAATCCGAATCCAGTAACAGGAATGCTTCCAATACCATTACCACTCCTAAAGGAGGGCAGTATCGACTTACCTTACCCGATGGCTCTAAGGCTTGTTTGAATGCTTCATCAACCTTACACTATCCCCTGCATTTTGAACATCACGAGCGCCGGGTAAAAATGACCGGTGAGGTATATTTTGAAATTGCCAAAATGGAAAAGCGTCAACATGGTCGGGTCGAGCGTATCCCTTTTTATGTGGAAACAGCGCATCAGGAGATCCAAGTATTAGGTACGCATTTTAATGTGAATTCCTATCCCGATGAACCCGGAATAGTTACCACACTGCTGGAAGGAAGTGTGCGGGTAACTTCATCTTTAAACGGCGAATCGATTCTGTTGCGTCCTGGACAGCAATCATTCTTAGATAAACACCTGGTCGTAAGTACAGCAGATGTCGAGCAGCAGGTAGCGTGGACTGCGGGAGATTTTGTGTTTAAAAGTGAGCCATTAGCCAGTATCTTGCGTAAAGTATCGCGCTGGTACGATGTGGATATCGTATGTCCACCACATTTAGGAAAACTCAAATTTGATGGCATTGTTTCGCGTTCTCAGCCATTGAATGCTATTATGGATATGGTTGAAATAACGGGAAAAGCAAAATTGAAATTGACAGAAAGGAGGATTATTGTGACCGATTAATACCTCTATAATACCCGATCGGCTTAAAAAAAGGCCAAAGGTGCTCGTAACACCTCTGGCTAGTGCGTTAAGCTGATCAATAACGTTGTGCGAACAAAATCATCAATTAATATTAACGACAACAAATATATAAAATATTCATTTGCATTGGGTAAACACCCGTCATGAATCTGCTATATAGTCTTGTGAAAGGACAATAAATACATATGAATTTTTATCAATGCATGCGTGTTATGAAAATCACCATGATGTTAATGACTTGCTTGTTGGTTCAGGTCAGTGCGTCTACTTTTGGGCAGCGTATTACACTGAATAAACAAAATAGCAACATACCATCCATATTACAGGAATTCAGAAAACAAAGTCAGTACGACTTTTTTTATGATACTGAATTATTTAAAAATACCAAACCGATCCATATTAACCTGAAGGATGCTTCCATTGAACAGGCATTAATGGCTTGTTTTTCTGATCTGCCTTTTCGATATGTGATTAAAAATAAATTAGTAGTGGTGACCGAAGCTCCAGAAAATGCTGGAAGCAAATCCAAACCCGAACAGCAGCAATTTACGATCACCGGACGCGTCCAAGATGTGAATAATAAAGCGGCTCTTGCAGGGGTTACCATTCGGGTCAAGGGTCTTCAATTAGGAGCTACCACCGATGCCGCGGGCAATTTTACAATTATTGTTCCCAAAAGCACACAGGTGTTTGTATTCACCTTATTGGGATACCAATCCCGAGAAGTATCGATTAATGCCGCCGAACGTAATATCCTAATTCAACTGCGTTCTGCTTCAACAGCATTAGATGAGGTGGAAGTCAGGGTACAGGCGCGACGTAAAGCAAATACCGAAGTTGCCGTTTTGGAAGAGCGTAAACGAGCATCTATTGTTCAGGATGCCATTTCGGCTGAATTGATACAGCGTACGGGAAGTATTACCACGACTCAAGCTTTACAACGGGTCACCGGAGTAACCGTTACTGACGATAAATATGTTGCGGTACGCGGTCTTGGTGACCGATCGGTGATTGGACAGCTAAACGGAGTACGTCTGGCATCATCGGATCCTGACCGTAGTTCTATCCCTTTAGATTTGGTACCTGCTTCCTTATTGGATAACATCACCATATATAAAACGGTGACACCTGATAAACCGGCAGATGCGGCTTCGGGGATTGTAGAACTGAAAACAAAGTCTGTCCCCGATCGGATGACTTTCGAAGTCATAGCACAGACCGGATTAAATTCCAATATTGGGATGGGAGGGAAGTACAATAGTTTCTGGAATAGTGAGATGGGATTTTTGGGCACAAAGATCAATAATAAAAATCTGTCGACTGATTTCTTACATCTAGCAAAAGAATATCCCGCAGGCTTATCATCGATCCACAATATGATCGCCAACAGTAATTATAGCAACAATGCTTATCAGGAGGTCGGACGGATTAACGGCATTATGCAGGGCTTTGATCCTGTGATGACCAGTACCTATAAAAAAGCGCCATTGAACCAGTTGTATTCGGCCACCTTTGGAAACAGTTATGACCTGTTTAATAAGAGACATAAGCTAGGGGTCATTTTAGGTGGTAATTATTATAGAAGAACAACCGATATCAGTGGCGGTGACTTGACACAATATAGTATCTATCAAGGAGTCGTAACTGGTAATCCAGACGTGTACAGTGTCCGCAATATTCCAAATTATATTACACCCAATAGTCTGTACATGGGCAAATATCAGACTTATAAGGAAAATACCGGAACCGAAACATTGAATTATGGAACGCTGGTGGGACTGACCTACCGATTTAATCCACAGCATGAAATCAGTATGCAGTACCTCGGGAGCTGGGGCGGTGAAACGAAATCTACTCACCTAAATGGTCGATACGAATACACGGGTTTGCCGGGAGAGGTGAGAAGTACAACCTATTCGCTTAAACAGACGTTCAGAAACTTGAATACCTTCAATTTACAAGGAGAACACAAATTTTTAAAAGGTGATCTTTCTCCTCGTCTAAGTTACAATGTGGCCAGTTCAAAATCCAAACAGAATGATCCTGATTTTCGTTTCGCGAGTCTAGCAGACTATATCCCGCGTGGTGGAGGTTATTATAGCAGACCAGTTGTGGGCGCAAATAATGGTGAAACACAAGAGGTGTATACTCAACATTTGTATGCCTTGACTTCAGGTTATGTCAATGGATTTGGTACCTATGGTATTATGCAGGCGGAGCCGAATGGCCGGAGATGGCGAAATCTGACAGAACAGAATTACAATTACAAAGCTGATATCAGCATTCCTTTCCGCTTATTAGGTCAGAAGCAAGAGTTCAAAACAGGGGTAAACTATTTGTTTCGGGATCGGGATTTTACAGAAAACCAGTTGTTCTTACCAGGATCGAATTTTACCAGAAATAAAGCATTACCGCTCTATGACGTTGAAGGTAATCTGAATCGTCTGGTCAGTAATGAAATCATTGGAGTGAAAATACCAGCAGCAGGTCAGGGTGAAGGAATGATGCCTATCGGCGGATTTTTATATAACAGTCAGAAATCACCGAACAATTATACCGGTTATTTTGAAACCAATGCCCTATACGGTATGCTTGATCTAAAATTGACCGACCGTTTCCGTATGGCAGGGGGTGTTCGATTTGAAATGACCAATATTGGCTCTACAGTCGATACAGCTGGCGTATTTTTGGATCCTTCATTGACAACAGGTGCCAATGGAGAAGCTCCAATACCGCTTAATCCGATTGATCCAAACTCGGTCTATAAAACAGGTTATAAGCCTTTTTACTCGTTGAATGCAACGTTTACCTTAAATGATAACATGAATTTCAGGGGCGCTGTCAATACGACCTTAGCAAGGCCGGAGCTTCGGGAAATAACCAATGTATTTGAATTTGACGCTTTTCAAATGGGATTGGTCGTTGGAAATCCAAATCTAAAAAATCAATATACACAAAATGCAGATTTTAGATGGGAATGGTTTCCGGCAAAAGGTGAGGTTATAGCCGTTTCGGCTTTTGGTAAGCGTATCGAAAACCAATTGGTCAAAGTGTTTAATCTGGAAACTCAGGGATTGGCAGCTACTTACCCAGAATTTCCGACCATACAATTCCAGAATGATGTCAATGTCGGTAAAGTATGGGGAGTAGAGTTTGAAGTGGTTAAAAACTTGGGAACTTTGATCGATCCTTTACGCAATTTCTTCGTAGGCTCCAACCTCATGCTTGCTCAAAGTGAGATCCAAAAATCAGCGGCGCGCTATGAAGCCAATCGCTCATTGGATCGACACTCACCAAAAAATAGTCCCCTGTTTGAACAAGCTCCCTATTCGATCAACGCTTGGTTAAATTATGATAATGATCAATCAGGAACAGATCTAACGATGACCTTTAATATGGTCGGCGAACGCTTGGTCCAGATCAATCTAACGGGTGAGCCAGATCTATATACACAGCCAGTTCCTTATCTGGACTTTGTATTTAGTCAACGGATCAATAAAAGAATTCAATTTAAGGGCTTTGCCAAAAATATCATGAATCCAGCGATTAAAACGGTGTATGCTAATCCGCAAACGGGAGGAAAATGGTACGGCAACGAGTACATCAACCGTAGTTATAAACGCGGTGCGGAAATCATGGTAGGCTTTACATATAATTTATTGTAGTCATGCGATATCAAAAATTAGACTTTAAACAGTACAAACGCGATCATACGCAACAAGCTTATTGGTGTCGCCTAGTGGATAACCACCTCATATATGTGGCCATTTTATTGCTCTTTTTCATGTTTACGGCCTGTCAGAAAGAAAAAATGGATATGGGTGTTGACAATCGGGCGGTAACGGAAAACCGTGAACGATCCAATGTGCGGATTATAAATATGGCTGGATTTAATCAGGTTATTTCAGGTAAAGATAGTTTAACCAATTTTATCGTGCGTCGTCCAGACGCTCCAGATACGGATCGCTATCCGGGTACATCCTATTTTCCTGTAGACGGACGATTGGGTAAAAGCTGGGTAATTCCACAGGATCTCTTTAACCAACAGGATCAAGTAAAGCTTACGTTGGGGATACGTCATTATCAGGGGGCTTTAGATCGGGACATTACTTTTCAGGCTGCCAACGATTACCGTAAACCGATGGATTATTTCTTGATGCCTACGTTATTTATGGATGGACAACCGGATATAGTAGCAGTGCCACGTGCGGTTTCCGCTCCTTCAAAACCGGATCATTTTAAAATCCGAGTCGTCAATCTGGGTGGTCCTATCAAACATCAGACCATGGGCCTTTTGGGTATGCAGGAAGATATTACGGGGGCCGTATCTCTAGCGTATGCCGATGGTACATTGGTCAGTACACAAACCAATAATATACAGACAAATGCAGTAGCTTCTGATTATATTGAACTGCCTTATGGTACCTATCAGTTTAGGTTATTGCTCCAAGACGGAAGGCAGATTCCAGCTTTGGGAGCAGATACTTACGCATACACTGTCCTTCATCCGTCGACATCCACGATCGCTATCGATCATTCGAGCAATAGCAATTTGCATTACGCTCCCGTCACGACCTATCAACCCGGTGGCGTGTATACCTTGTTGGTTGCTCCCGGAGAATTTAATTACTACGTCGATGAAATCGGAAATACCTCTTCCTATTATCAGAATGCTTTTCAGGTATTGACCGATGTAGCAGCTCCTGCCAACCGTACCTATTCCCGTATTCAAGCAGCTAATGCGCGAGCAGGTCAACCGGTCAATTTTCGGGTTGATGGTAAACCACTAGCCAATGCTTTGACTTTTGGTCAGGCCAGTAATTATCTCAATATGATTCAGGGAACACATATGATAGAAGCCTTGGATGCATCAGGCAAAGTATTGGCTTCTTTGGAGCAGGCGATGCAACCGGCACAAAATTATACCATTTGGCTTTATCCCCAACAAGATGGTAAACCTCAACTGCTATTAGTGGCCAATGACTTAAGTGGTTCGGTCTATACAGGAGCTCAGGATGATGCCAGTTTTGCCCGTTTACAATATCAGTTTTATTTCCCAAAACGCTTTTTAAACTTATCCATTGGAAATCCATATGTGACGTTTACCGTGGGCAATGGACAGTCTCCTGCCACGTCTTTCGATAATCGGGACGCGGTAGAAAATCTACAACCTGGAATTCCGAAGATGGAAAGACCATATATCGGATATCGAACGCTCTATAATCCTTTTGAATTTATGGTCTATCGTTCTACACCTGATGTCATTCCAGGTATTTGGGCAAGCGATATCAGCGTGTTGACACACGAAGCTTTTATCGCCAATAAAAAACTTTACGAGAAATCAGGACGCCCCGAACCCATACAGGAAGCAGGCGTATATACGGTTGCTCTTATTGGCAAGAGTTCAAAAGATGCTACTGCGACCGATAAAGCAAGAATGATTTTAGTTAAACATACCCGATAATGGAAGGCATAAGTATTCTTGTCTGACCATGATTTAAAAAAATATTGATATGAAAAATCAACGATTAACGATTTACTTAGCACTATGGCTGCTGTGTGTTTCCCTATTTACAAGTTGTAATAAGGTGGAATATACAGCCATCGCCGAACCTGCCTATCTACGGGTGTTCAACAACCTCAATTATGTTCAGACCTTAGGCAGTAAAGATGATAAAGTGCCCTATTTCTGTATGTTGATCAATCCTACCTTTGGTGCAGGAGGAGCAATAACAGGAGCCGAGATTGTAGGTGACTTTCTGGATAAAAGAGCAGCTTATGCTCCACCTTATCCCTCACATATCGGAAATAGTACCACAGTGGATAATCCAGAATATCCAGGTAAAGAAAATGTACTGGTAGGCCCTATCTTAAACGGATTTGATTTAAGCAGCTGGGCTCAAGTTCCGTCGGGAGACCTGCGCATTATTTTCGCCTATCGACCAAAGAACAGCATTCCTTTTTTGGAATTAGAAAGTCACCTGAAGACAGATGTTTTAATCGATACGGTGATCCATTTAGCAAGTAAAGAGGTGTATACCCTGCATCTGCTGCAAAAAGATTTTGTGACCAAAACGCATGGATTGCTCTTGCGTCAGGAGAATTTTCATAAACTGCCACTTTCTGATTCCTTGGTCTATGTCAATTTTTACAACATGAGTGCAACAGGCTTCTTAGAGGCCGATCTGACTTTGAAAGATGATGATTACTTATTGCGGAGTTTTAAAAATGGGATCAAAGACGAGATGAATATCTTTCTTTCGCTGTATGAAAGTCAAGAAAAACCTTTTGTTCAAGCACAGACAGTACCTGGTTATAAAGGTAAATTTTTAACGCGATTGACCCGTAATAATACCACCGCTGCGGTCAGTCCTTATGTGAGTTTTCCGCTGTGGGCAAGCAGTAAAAGTAATGGTATCCAGACTGATATCTGGCAACGGTTTGATTTCTTTATTCCAGGTATGGATATTACCAATAATCCTTTTTTCTCCGGTGATATTGCTACTGGAGGCAATTGGGCATCCGTGAACTGTCTGAAGAATGGCAAAGTATCATTAGAAGGATCTGATAATGGAACGCAGTTGCCAAACCTCTTGGTGAATGTGCATTCCGGCACCCATAATCCACAAACTTTTGCAACAGTCAACACATTAGAAGTGGTCAATGGCCGGATTTACCTGACCACCATTCAACGCAAATATGCACCACCAGTTTATTAACAGTTAGCTAGGAGATTTTAAATATGAACTATAAGATAATCGATAAGAGAAGGAATCAAGTATGGCAGTTCGTACTGGTTATGCTTTCGTTTTTCCTTTTCTCTTGCGAACATCCGGATTTAACGGTGGTCGCACCCAACGAGAACTTACGTCCGGCATCGGATTTTATCAAAAATAATTATGAAATGACCTTATTCAGTGCCGCGCTGCAAAAAGTGGGATTCGCATCAACATTAAATGAAAAGGGACCTTATACCGTTTTGGTGCCTACAGATGCCGCATTTAATGAATTAGGCATATTTAGACCTTCAGATTTTGATAAGATGAATCTGGACAGTTTAAAAAAAGTGATCCAATACCATATTCTTCCTCGCCGTATGCTCTTGCGGGATATCCCATCAAATGGGGTAGATGTGCGCTATGCCACGCTAGCCGGTTCGGAGTTATATGCTTCGCTAGGTTCGGTGGGACCAAATGGTGGTACGCCTACAAATGAGCTTTTTTTCAGTGGAGCAAAGGCGTCTAGAAAAGATGTGATTTTAGCCAATGGCGTTTTGTATGTTTTGGATAAAATGATGAAACCACAATTTGATACCTCTATTCAGGCCTGGTTGGCAGCACGTCCTACCTACCGTGTTTTTGTAAGTGGGTTGAAAAAATTTGGTTTATGGGATCAACTGGCAACGAATGGGCCCTTCACCATCTTTGCGCCGACCAATGAAGCATTGGAAGAAGTGGGTATTACCGAAGAAACATTACAAACATTAAGCCCAGAAAAATATCGTGCTGATGTGCTGTTTGGATCTTACCTCATCTATGACAAACACTTTTTTGTATCCGATGCTAAAGTTATGGGGATCATTGCGACTACTGGGGGCTATACCTATCAGTTAAAGAACAATCTGCATGAGATGAGTTTTGCTGCCGGAGAGGACTACCCCAGTTTTATATTAAGTTACTACCTCAGATTGCGTGCAGACCGTACCGTCACAGCACCTATAATTGCTCAAGTATCGTATGGAATCAGGGCAAAGATGGACTATCTGTGTCGTAATGGTGTGGTACATGATCTTAATCAAGGATTGGTAAGACCTGAACAGGCTATTAAATAATATCACAAATTATGCTGATGAAAATGCAACAAATCAATACACTATATAAGCTGGCCTTTATGGGCTTGCTCATGACGCTGTTATTTGCCGCCTGTAAAAAAACAGAGTTTATGCCTGCGGCGGAAGGCGAGCAGGTGCCTTATAAACCTGATGCGACCGAGAGTGTTACCGAAATATTAGGTAAAAATCCGGATGCGACATTATTTTATACGGCTTGGAAAAAGAGCAGCATGGAGGAGAAAATCAAGGAAAAAGGAAGTAATACCACCTATACTTTGTTGGTTCCCAACAATGCGGCGATGACTGCCGCAGGTCTGACCGAAGCAAAGATTGCACAAATGCCACGGGCAGATGTAGACAGCCTCCTGTTATTTTATACGGTTTTGGGTATGATATCCCGTGATGAACTTCGAGATAATAGTTTACCTGTAAAAAGTATGCTGATGAATCCGGGTTTACGAGTTCCTTTTTATGAAGGTGGAGTGGGATCAGGTCTTGGCCAACGATATGATCCCTACTATTACAAACATTATCTGGCTATACGCGATGAACAATTGCTGATCAATGGAAAGAAAGCCGGTAAAATGAAGTATCAACCGGCACGTAATGGTGCACTTTATTTTTTGGAGCAAACCGTTACCAAACCGACAAAAACTGTTTTGGAAGCCTTGGAGCAGGATGGGCGTTTTACCATGTTTCTCGAATTGCAACGCCTTTCTGATGATGCTTTCGTGGAAGTGATGGTGACTCAAATGGAGCCTTTATTTGGCTATAAAATGTCACCTGAAGAATATTGGCAGAATTTTCCTGATGCGCGGGAGCCTTATACAAAAAAATGGCTAATTGGACCAACACCCAATCCCGACTATGCTGATCCCAATATCACCATATCGACTTGGTTTGCACCGACAGACGCTGCATTTAAGCGTGCAGGATTTAAATCTGTAGCAGAAATGCTTCAATTCAATGAGACTCGTGGACATGTGTTTTTTGATGAAGGAACGTTTCAACCCTCTGGTGGTTATCCATTGGATAGTATCGTCAACTATCATCGGGATTGGGGACGCTTTTTTGCGATCAAAGATCCGGCTTATGGGTTGGCATATCCCAATAGTACGGTATTTTTTAGTAATGATCTGACGGCCGATTTCTTACAGGATTATTACGTCAACATCGGTGGAAATGCGCAGGTGCAATATGCCTATAAAAATCCTTTTGCTTTTTCAGCATCCAATGGAAAGCTATCCATGACCATAAAAGAAAGTGGCGGTACACCTGTACAGATTATCGATACCGATATCAATACCCTCAATGGACCGATACATGTTGTGGACAATCTGCTGTTGCCAAAGGAATTTAAATTAAAGTAGACACTTAAATCGTATGGAAATTGAAAAATAACAAGATATCGATACGATTTCAGGTGAACGCTGAATAACAAAACGAGCTGGTAAGCTCATGATTAATAAACGATAGATGAAACTACAGCTAAGATATTATAAGCAATTGGGGATATTGCTTTTTGCAACTTTCATGGTGACCTCATGTAAAAAGGACGAGGTACTGAATAGTCATGACAATAATAGGGTCAATTTGGTCATAGCCGACAACTTTAATCTGTCCAGTTTTAGTGCCGTTTTGCGTAAAAGCGGCATGGATAAAGTTTTACAGGATGGAGAAGGACCCTATACCTTATTGGCACCTTCCGATGCGGCTTTTTCAGCAGCAGGTTATGGCGATGCGGTATCAGTTTTGGCGGGAAATACGAAAGTGATCAGCAGAATTGCTCATTATCATATGTTGGATGGTAAATATGAGTTAAATAAACTTCCTTTTTTGTTTAATCAGGAATTACGCACGCGCGGAGGAAAAATGTATGCGACCCATTGGTTAAAGGGAGGGGATACGGTATTGACGCTCAACGGATCACGTGTACTGGCTCAAAACATCGCCGCATCCAATGGACTGATTCAGGTCTTAGATCGGGTGCTGACGCCCTATGTGCACGATTTGATTGGGAATGCTATTGCTGCTGATCCCAGTATCACCTTATTTGCACAAGCTTTAAAAACTTCTGGACTGCTACAGACGATAAGTGATGCCGGCCCCTATACGGTATTTGCACCAAATAATGCAGCGATGCAGGTTTTGGGATACAGTACGGTGCAGCAGATTCAATTGGCAGATCCAGATAAGCTCCGAAGTTTGTTGCGCTACCATATTGTGAAGGATAGACGTTTTGTATACGACTATATTCTGAGTACGGGTGCTTCCAATAAGGCGCAACAGGGCATGATGGACGGTAATAGCATCAGCATCTCACTGGTCCCCAATCCAAATGCTCCTAATTCTTTTCAAGGGATCAGCTTACGTGGAATAGGGAATACTTCAGAGATCAAATTACTAAAACAAGATATGTTAAGTGGAAATGGGGTACTGCACGTGATCGATGGCGGTTTACGGATTACCCAATAATCAAATTAGGATTAGCTAAAAGAAATTAAAAATGAACAGTTATAGCAATAGGAAGCCAAGATCTGGTCCGTCTTTAGGGAAAGGGATGGTTTGGTGGAACCATATAAAAGTAGCCTTGTTGTGCTTCTTTTTTCTAATAAGTACCTCACTTTTCGCGCAGGAAACATCAGGTGCTTTAACAGGGCGTGTGCAACATGTCGATGGGCATGCTGTTGCAGGCGCTTCAATTCTGGCTGTACATACCCCATCGGGGACACGCTATTCGCTCGCTACCGATAAAGATGGGCGCTACACCTTAAACAATCTCCGTATTGGTGGACCCTATACGGTGACCGTGAGTATGGTCGGGATGCAAAGTGACACACGTACGGATATTCAAATCCGTCTGGGTGCGGCACAGGAACTCAATTTACAAGTGCAGGAGGGCAGTCAAGCATTGGGCGAAGTTGCTGTAACCGGACGTGCGCAGCGACAACGTGTGGATACGTATGGTGCAGGACGTAATATCAGTGCTGAACAGGTGCGCAATATGCCTACGGTGAGTCGTTCGATTACAGATGTGACCCGCCTGACACCACAAGGAAGTCGAGACAATAGTTTCGGAGGAACTAATTTCAGGTATAATAACGTCACCGTAGATGGGGCAGTCAATAACGATGCAATTGGTTTTTCACCCTCACTGGGTGGACAGACAGGGACTTCGGGCATGGCCGGAAGCAGTACGCGTACCAACCCGATCTCCATAGATGCCATACAAGATATGCAGGTCTATCTGGCACCCTACGATGTTAAAATCGGAAATTTTACGGGAGGTTCGGTCAATGCCGTAACCCGAAGCGGTACCAATAAAATCGAAGGCTCAGTCTATGGATATGGACGCAATGCTGCTTTAACGGGTAAAGACCGTGTGGGAAGTCTCGGTAAAATGGATCATGATTTTTATGACTACCAGTCCGGATTTAGAATTGGTTTTCCAATTATAAAAGATAAACTTTTCTTCTTTAGTAATGAAGAGATCACCCGTCGTCAAGATCCTACACAACTGTATGCAGGTACTACCGAGACAGCCCATATTCTGAGTGAGGATGATGTCAAATCGATTGCTACAGCAGTGGGTAGCCGTTATGGAGATGTGTTTGATGCAGGTACTGCCGGTAAGTACACCAACTGGTCAAAATCCACTAAGTTTTTTAACCGTATCGACTGGAATATCAATGATAGACATCAATTAGCCATTCGTAACAATACTATTTTTAGTAGTGCGACTCACATGGACCGGGATCAACAGGATTTCCGCTTTTCAAGTATGGCGTTTAAGCAAACAAATAATCAAAGCAGTACAGTAGCTGAATTGAAAAGCCGCTTTAGCAATAATCTTTCTGCTAATGCAGTACTGGGGTTTACAGTAGTAAACGATAGACGGGATCCGTTGAGTGACCCTACGCTTCCTCAAGTACAGATTCAGGGGCGCACTCCGGGTACGACAATTTACCTGGGAACTGACCGTGAAGCCAGTATTTTTGATATGCAACAGCGGACATGGGAACTGACGGCAAATCTGAACTGGAACCTTGGCCGGCATAAACTCCTTTTTGGTACTCATAATGAGCTTTACCGTATTCGCTATGGTTTTGTGAATGCTTGGAATGGACGTGTAGACTATAATAGTATCGACGATTTTTTAAGTAATAATCCTTACCGTGTACGCGGTAGTTACAACTATAAAAACAATACGCGGGACTATATTGTGGACCATCCTTCGACAGATTTTGGAATCAATATGTACAGTCTTTATGTACAGGATGAGATCAGGGTAAGTGATCATTTTCGCGTTACGCCAGGTTTACGTGCCGATTTTACACACCTACCGGAAATGCCATTATTAAGTGATAAGGTCAGGAATATACAATCTGATCCATACTTTGGGACTACTTATGACTATACGCCTTTGTCACGGATTTCAAATGATTTCCTTAATCGCGTACAGTTGTCGCCCCGTGTAGGATTCCGCTGGGAGGTGTTGGAAGATCAAAGTTTAGTAGTACGTGGTGGAGCAGGACTTTTTACAGGACGGATTCCTTTTGCATGGTTGGCCTATGCGTTCTATAATACAGGGGACAGTTATGGTGCTTTTGATCAGCGTGCAGATCAGAAACCTTTTGCTCCGGGAAGTGATGCGATTAAACCCAGCCCCAATGGATTGGCCGATTTTATTGCCGCAAATGGAGCTGTAGTAAATGATCCGAAGAGTGGTAAAACGCAGGTTGATCTGGTTGATAATGGCTTTACAATGCCTCAGGTACTGCGTGGTAGTCTGGGTATTGACTATGAAACAGCGAACAACTGGAAGTTTACAGTCGAAGGTTTGTATACCAAAAATATCAGCGATGTGCTCTTTCAACAGTTGAATGTCCATGATAATCCACTTTATTATGGTTATGATATTCATCAACAGCAACCGGTGTATCAGGGTGCGGTTGATGATCGTTTCTCGAATATTTATGTATTGAGCAATACCGATCAGGGCTACCGTTATAACATCACGGGGACAATCAGCAAACGAATGAAGAATTTTAATGGAACAGCGAGTTATACGTACGGAGAATCAAAGGATTTGAGCAACGGGGTGCGTAATTCTATGGAATCAAATTGGCAACTGAACCAATCGCTTATACCAAACAATCCAAAGTTAGCCTATAGTAATTTTGATATTCGTCACCGCATCGTTTCCAGTATCAGTTACGATCATTATTGGCGAACGGCTGGAAAAACAAACATCACCTTGTTTATCAGTGCACAATCGGGATCTCCATTTACTTATGGCATAGTAAACAACAGTATTCAAGGATTACCACAACAGGTGAGTTTAGTCTATGTACCAAATCCGGAGGAAGCAATCCGTTATTTTAAAGATATTCCTAGTGGAAAAACAGCGGTACAACAAGCTGAAGCATTTAACAAGTACATCGATGGCAATGCTTATCTCAGCAGCAGAAGAGGAGATTTTACGGAACGTAATAGGGGACGTACACCTTGGAATGTGCAAGCGGATCTCCGCATTGCGCATGATTTGCCTGTGAGCACTAAAAAAGGACAGTTTATGACGATTTCTGCCGATGTGGTCAATGTGACAAACCTGCTGTACAAAAAGTGGGGCGTACAATATTTTTCGCCTAATACGTTCAATTCGACCAGTAGCGTGGGTTTGACACCGACCTTGTTTCCACCACAGCAAAATAATGGAAACTGGTCCGTATTTACGTTCAATGAACCTGGACAAACTTATAGTATTGATTATTTCAATTCAAGAGCACAGGTACAACTCGGAGTTCGGTATACGTTTTAAGCCCTGTTAGTAACCTTTAGGAGTAATTTAACAGCTGCTCAGTGCCCTGAAATCAGGGTTAGAGGCAGGCAAAAGATAGTATCTTTTGCTCATGCGAACGCAAAAAAAAAAGAGAGCATATGGATATTCCATCTGGTAAAATAAAAAATGAAAGTCATGAAAACATGGACAAAATATAGCCTCAGTATCATCCTCTTTATTTTGGTACTTGGAGGTAGTGCAGGTTGTGAAAAGAAGGAAGATGCGCTTCCTGAGACTGCAATGAACATAATCGATTATTATCCAAATTCAGGAAAAGAGGGTACGCTTGTGACCATTGAAGGCGAAGGCTTTGGCACCAGTATAGATGCCTATAAAGCAACGGTAAATGGTCAAGATGCCGCTGTGATCAGCGCTACAGCAACGGCTGTTGTCATTCGTATACCGGTGGGCGGGAGTACCGGAAAACTGGTATTGAGCTATGATAACAAGATGATGGATGTGGGTACCTATACCTATCAAAATTTAAGTGTACGTCAGGTGTTTCCTGCTAATGGACCTGCTGGTTCCCAAATACGCATTGGAGGTACGGGATTTGGAAGTATTACTCATCCGGCGGAAGTCTTTATTAATGAAAAAAAAGCGTTGGTCGTCAGTATCAGTGATACCTTGATCGTAGCAGAGGTGCCCAATGAAGCTGGTTCCGGATCGGTATGGGTTAAAGTGGATGGCATGGATGCGAAAGGGCAAAACTTCACTTATCAGGCCATAAAAGGTATCAAGCCATTAAGCGGAGGAAAAGACACGCGTGTGGTGATTTCGGGAGAAGGTTTTGAGCAATTGACTACCCAAAATATCGTAGAATTTAATGGTAAGCAAGCTCTTGTGGTTGAATCTACCCCAGAGCGTTTGGTCGTAAAGGTTCCAGAAGGAGTAACCACAGGACCCTTATCGGTCAATATCAATAATCAGAAAACAACAGGCCCGTCTTTTACTGTGGTGGATAAACCAATCATCCAAACAGTAACCCCATTAAGCGGTCCAAAGGGGGCACAAATGACGATTAGTGGATCTTTATTCAGTAAAGAGCTGGATGAAAACCAAGTATATATCAACAATATATTGATACCGTTGACCTCAGCTAATGAATCGGAGCTGAAACTAACCGTTCCAGGAGGTACTGGGTCTGGCGTTATCCGTGTTGTGGTGAACGATCAGGTGAGTCATGGTCCACAGTTTAAAGATCAAAATCTGGGGATTACTGCGATGACACCAGACAACGGATTGACCGGTACGAGTGTGACGATTAGAGGCACAGGTTTTAGCACAACAGCATCAGAAAATAAAGTGTATTTCAATGGCGTATTAGCAATGGTAAAAACAGCAACGGAGAATAGTTTAGTGCTCGAAGCACCTCTAGGATTAAGCACTGGAAATGTGAAAGTGGTTGTTGGTGGGCAGGAAGCCCTTGCTCCGCAATTGTTTAAACGAGCAGGTGTAATGACTTTGGCGGGGGGACCTAGCAGTAATACCTTTGCCGGATATATGTCTGCCATTGCTACCGATCAGCAAGGGAATATCTATGTAACCGATACGAATAATAAACAGGTGAAAAAAATAACCCCTTCGGGAGCTGTTTCCATTCTGCAGGTCAATGGAACAGATGCGGTGTTTGTCAAACCGTATGGCATCGTCATCGATAAGCAGAATACCATGTATGTGAGTGATCAGGGTACCAATCAGGTGATCAAGATTACATCGGCTGGTCAACGTTCGGTCCACACGTCGGGATTTGCATCCGGGCATATGAGTATCGACGATGCTGGAAATCTGTATGTCAATATCAATGGATTTGCTGCAGGAGTCAATAAGGTCAATCCAACAGGAAATTATAGTAAAATTAATGGCACGGGTTGGGTGACAACCCGCACGGTAGTAGATGCTTTAGGAAATTACTACTATCCAGATCAAAATGCCATCAGTGGGAATGGTTTGATGCGTAGGGGATCTGATGGTATTACGATGAATGCATGGATCGGTTTTTCAGATGCAGGCTATGCGGATGGTATTGGAAGTGCTGCACGTTTTCAGGGCATTAGCAGTGTTGTCCTTTTTGGAAGTAATACCATGTACGCTACGGATAACTTTAATTATGCATTACGAGAAATTGATGTGGCAACTCGAAAGGTATCCACTATTTTCAAGGCGAATAACAGGGGTTATACAGATGGATCTTTAGTAGAGTCACGCTTTGGAGCTTTGGCCGATATGGCGGTCGACAAGAATGGTAATATTTATATCTTGGATCCGGACAATAAAGCCATCCGGAAGGTTTTCTTGAAGTAGGAAAGGTCTTATTCTTTAAAATAATGGGTACAACATCCTGATAAATTGGTCTTATGATCGGTTTGTTAGGATGTTTTTTTGTTATATACTTATTGTTCAGTAGCCCAAGATCTAGTCGTTTGTGTGCGGAGATCGCCCTCGGTATAGATTGCCTCCATAATAAAAATTTGAGGCATGTGTCCCATCAGTTATATTCAATAAACATTTCAGCATGAGATTGGTCATATTCAGCTTTCAATTTTGAGGGTTGAGTGCGTAAGTATGAACTAATTTGCGGAAGAAGCACGATCTTTGTAAAAGAAGAATAGGAGGGCAGATGTTCACGCAACACGTAACCAAATTTATAACCTAAGCGCACAGGTTTTGATCAATCAATAGCGAAGACCTGAGCGCTATACCGGTACCATCCTACTACCGATCAGTTCTACTGATCTGCCCTACGGATAAGGGATGTCTGGCCTATTTGAATTGACTGGAGTCTAATGAATAAAAATGAAAGCATTATTTATGATTTAATTCATAGCAAGTATGAAGGGATATAGCGATCTGGAACAGATAAATAAACGATTTTTACCAACCCGTTTAAGGAAAATGTTGTTGGTGTTTTTTGCATTTATTATATTTTACCTGGTATCCTATATCCTCAATCCCTATAGTGATTTCTGGAAAGAGTACCTGCAGAGGCAACCTTATGAAATCGTTATTGAATGGCTCGTGACCTTTTTGTTCTGCTATTTAATTACAGAGTCTAGCTTCCTGATTCATAAAAAACTAAACCTGCGTGTTCCATGGACGCAAAATAAATCTAAAAGGTTGTTTCTCGAAGTAATCCTCAATTTTGGAGTCGTGGTCATTCTGATCATGATGAACATGCTTTGTTTTTCTTGGATCTACTCCGATTTACCCGATACCGATATCTCCATGGAAGAGATTAAAGGTTTACTCCAGTGGATGGTGATCAGCTTGGTGATTTCATTTATGATTATTTCCATCAATACCGTGAGTTTTTTGATCAATAACTGGATCGATACCTCCATGGAAATGTCTCGACATAAAATTCATGCGGTAGAATTGAGACAAGCTTCTGTGGAAGCGGAACTCAATACCTTGAAACTGCAGCTCGATCCGCACTTTATCTTTAATAATCTCAGTATATTGTCCGAATTGATTTTGGAAGATCAGCAACTGGGGTTTGAGTATTCCGAAAACTTTGCCAAAGTCTACCGTTTTTTACTGGTTAACAGTAAGAAGAATTTAATTTCTTTAGAAGAGGAAATCAGATTCCTGAGGTCTTATATCTTTTTGATCGAAAATAGGGTCGGTACCGGTGTTCATTTTACCATCGAAATTGATGAGCGGAGCAAACAGCTGTATATCCCGCCGCTTACGCTGCAGTTATTGATCGAAAATGCAATCAAGCATAATGCGACCCATCATAAAAAACCCCTTATGATCAGCATTTACAATCCTGAGATTGATCGGGTGGTCATAGAAAATACACGTTCGCCCATCGATCGGACACAGATTGCATCTACAGGTATCGGATTAAAAAATATAAATAGTCGTTTTAAACTTTTGGGGAAGAAAATTCCAGAAGTATTTCAAAATGAACATACCTTTATGGTATCTATTCAATTAATAGCGTATGATAGAGAAAATAGTAATAGTTGAGGATGAAAAACTCAATGCAGACCGTCTGAAACGTTTAATAAGCGAAATCAATCCAAACGTAAAAATTATTGCCGTATTGGACAGTGTGATGGATACGATAGAATGGTTCAAGGAAAATGACGAACCGGATGTCGTTATGATGGATATTCGCCTTTCTGATGGGGTTAGTTTTGATATTTTTGAGAAGGTGGCTATCCAATGTCCGATTATTTTTACGACAGCTTATGATGAGTATGCGGTACAGGCATTCAAGTACAATAGTGTTGATTATATCTTAAAGCCTGTTGAAAAGGAAGAGCTCCATACCGCATTAAACAAGGTGGACGATTATAAATCAAAAATGGAACATCAGTTGTCCATTGATAAGCTGATCAGTTATGTCAAACAAAAGGAGTATCGGACTCGTTTTCTGGTTCCCTTTAGAGATGGTTTTCAAACCATATTGGTGACCGACCTGTCCTTTATTTATATGGATATGAAATTGACAAAAGCACGATTGAAAAATGGTAAAGATGTTGTGTTAAATTTGAGTTTGGATGATCTTGAAAAGCAGCTGGATCCAAAATTTTTCTTTAGGGCCAATCGTCAATTTATTATCCATGTCGACTCTGTAGATCAACTGGTCAATTATTTCAATAGAAAGCTCAAAGTTATCCTGTTTAATGCTGATTGTGAAGTGATCGTGAGCAGGGAGAAATCCAATCTCTTGAAAGAATGGCTGGATTCGTAACGGCATAAGCAATAGATCCATTGTTTTGCTGATTAAGGCGCATATCAGATCTGATCAGGCCGAGATTGTGATCTATAAACCCATTTCCATGTTGGATATAAAAATAAAAGCTGTACTCTTGGATAGAAGCACAGCTTTTATTTTTATGATAATCAATACTTTTTTAATCCACGCCTCCGCCCAGAGCACGGTAAAGATCCGTGGCGGCATCAAATCGCTCTTTTTGGATCGATATGGCTTCCAGATCATTCTGTAGCGAATTATTCTGTGCCGTGATCACTTCCAGATAAGTCGCCATTCCGCTTCTATACAGCAACATGGCATCACTCACCGCTTTCTGCAATGCTGTTTTTTTCTGGTCGATAAGCGCTACGCGCTGATCGGCGTATTGTCGTTTTGCTAATGCATCGGACACTTCGCTTACGGCTGTCATGACTGTCAGTCGAAATTGCTCTGCTGATTTTTCTTGTTCAATTTTGGCTATTTCGTAAGCTGTTTTCAACTTCTTGTTCTGAAAAATCGGCTGGGTAATATTACCTGCGATATTTTTTACCAATGAACCCGGAAGGTCAAACCAGTTATTAAACTGGAATGAATTGGTTCCGATAGAAGGAGTCAATCGTAAAGAAGGATACATCTGAGCCTTTGCCAGACCAGTACCCGCATTGGCCATCACGACAGCATATTCTGCGGCACGTACATCTGGACGTCTACTGAGCATGTCGGCAGGCACGCCTATCGGGAAGCTTTCTACAAAAGGTGTCGTTTCCATAGTCGACGCACGTGCGATGCTATCTGGAAAAGAACCACAGAGAATGCTTAATACATTTTCCTGTATGGCGATATTTTGCTTGGCCAGAGGGACAAGCAATTCAGCAGTCTTCTTTTGTGCTTCAGCCTGATCCACAGCCAATGAATTGGTCTGTGCCGATTCAAACTGCAGCTTGATAATCTGCAAGGTCGTATCGCTCAACGCAATGTTTCGGGAAGCAACTTTAAGCTGCTCATCCAGTGTAATTAAATTATAGTAAGCCTGCGCGACTTGACTGACAATACGGGTCCGCAATGCCGATAGATTTTCATGCTGCATGAAAAAGTTGGCTCGAGCGGACTCTTTTTGCATGGCTACTTTGCCCCAGATATCTGCTTCCCAGGAAACAGTGAGCGAAGCTGAATAATCGTCTATGTGTTGATTTCCTGTAAATTGCTCACTCAAAGAACCATTCAAAGAACTTTTTGATAGGTAGTTTCGTGCAGCAGAGACAGAAAGTTCTGCCGTGGGAAGAAGTCCCAGTTTTGCCTGTTTATAAGAAAGATCCAACTGACGGAGATTCATCATTGCGACCGATATATCCTTATTCTTGTCCAGCGCCTTATCGATCAACGCGGTCAGATAAGCATCTTTAAAGAACGTTTTATAGGGCAGACTAATGGTATCACCCGTCAATTCAACCGTATTCCTATAACTTGTTGGAGTCTCCAACTTTGGACGACTATACTTTTTGTTTACCGAGCAGGAGGACAGTAAAACTGCCACTCCAACACCGTAAAATATATGATTTATAGATAATGCCATTACTCAACACTTTGAATTTTTTGATTTTTGTTTTTACCGGATACCTTTTCCTGAAGATATTGAAACAGTATATACAGGATTGGGATGACAAATACACCTAGGATCACGCCCGAAAGCATCCCGATGGCTGCACCTGTACTGATCGATCGATTACCCATGGCAGAGCCACCTGTTGCAAACATTAAGGGAATCATACCGACAATAAAAGCCAAGGAGGTCATGATAATCGGACGTAGTCTTGATTTTGCTCCTTCAATTGCCGATTCAACGATCGTATAACCTGCAGCGCGACGCTGCACCGCAAATTCAATAATCAAAATCGCATTCTTCGCTAATAGCCCAACAAGCATAATTAAACCAACCTGAACATAAATATTATTGTCCAATCCGATCGCCCTAATCGATGCAAATGCACCAATAATTCCGGTAGGAATAGAAAGCAATACCGCTAGTGGCAACAGATAACTTTCATATTGTGCGGCCAATAAGAAGTACACAAATAACAGACACAGCGACAAAATAACCAAGGTCTGGTTACCGGCAGATTTTTCCTCTAAACTTAATCCTGTCCATTCGTATCCGTAATCTGATGGCAATTTGCTCAGCACGTTTTGCTCCAGATTGGTCATGATCTGACCATTACTAGCACCTGGTTGGGGCACTACACTGATCGTAAGCGCATTGAATAAGTTATATCTGCTCAACGATTCAGGACCATATACCTTATGCAGGGTGACCATGGAATTGACGGGCACCATTTGGTTCTGATCATTGCGGACAAAGATTTCATTAAATGATTGTTCATCCGTTCTGAATATCCCATCTGCTTTTACATTGACGCGATAAAATTTACCGAATCGGGTGAAGTTCATCGATTGATCACCTGCAAAATAGGTTTGGATCACATTCATCATACGACTGATTTCCACACCCATTTGCTGTGCTTTATCTTCGTCAACTTCCAGTTCAAGCTGAGGAAAATCTGTGCGGAATGTGGTATATGCAAACTGAACACCGGGTTGCTGCATAATTTTTCCAATTACTTCATCAGACATCTGTTTAAGTTTTTCTGGCGATTTTCCCGTCTTATCCTGCAACACGATTTCGGCACCACTGGTGACTCCATATCCGTCCACAGGAGGACTTCTAAAAGCCATGATCGTAGCTTCCTTAACCGTAGCAAATTGCGCTGTTAGGTGACCCAAGATGACATCAATATCTTTCTCCGCGCCACGGTCTTTTTTATCTTTTAATTTGATAAATCCCATGGCATAAGCCGGACTGGCACTGTTTGACAAAATATTGAAGCCCGTGATCGTTGTACTATTTTGTACGGATTCTGTCTTTTTCAAAATCTCATCCACACGTGCAGCAGCAGCAGTTGTCCGGTCCAGTGCAGTACCCGGAGGCATACTTAAACTGAAGATGATAAAGGAATCATCTTCCATAGGAACAAAGCTTTTGGGTGTACTGGTCATCATCCAACCTGCTAGTGCAGTGATCAGGATCACCAGACCAGCACCGATCCATTTTCTACCAATTAAGAACCGCAGCCCCTTGATATATTTACCGGTTAAATTCTCAAAACCAGCATTAAATGCGGTAAAGAATCGTTTTCCAAATCCTTTTTTATCAGATGCTCCGTGCTGACCATCGGCATGATTATTTTTTAACAATAAAGCACATAGGGCAGGTGTAAGCGTCAGGGCATTGACCGCCGATATAATAATCGCAATTGCCAATGTGTAGGCAAACTGCTTGTAAAATATACCTGCAGAACCGGTCATAAATCCAATCGGTATAAAGACCGCCGACATGACCAAAGTGATCGATACGACTGCACCCGTGATCTCGCCCATGGCACTATGTGTCGCCTCTTTTCCGGTCATGTTCGTGCCTTCCATTTTACTATGGACGGCTTCGACGACTACGATGGCATCATCGACGACAATCCCGATAGCGAGTACCAAAGCAAATAAGGTCAGCACATTGATGGTGAATCCAAAAGCGAGCAGGAAGAAAAATGTACCTATAATCGCTACCGGTACCGCAATAGCGGGTATAATAGTCGATCTAAAATCTTGAAGAAATAAGAATACGACGATAAACACCAATATAAAGGCTTCGATCAAAGTCGATTTTACTTGTCCTGTTGCTTCGTCCAAACGTTCTTTTGTACTCATCAAGCTCGTATAGTCTACGCCTGGGGGAAAGTTTTTAGATGCACTCTTCAACACTTCCTGTACCCCAATCTCAATATCGTTGGCATTAGACCCTGTGGTCTGTAGAATGGCCACTGTTACGGCATTCTTTCCACTCATGGTCGTATTGCCGCTATAATTAAGCGAGCCAAATTCGATACGGGCGACATCTTTCAATCGTACCAAAAGCTCACCATCGCGTTTCACGACAATATTTTCGTACTCCTGGGGCTGATTCTTTTTACCCTTATAGCGCATGACATATTCCAGCGCAGCATTGGATTCTTCGCCCAGCTTACCTGGTGCGACTTCTATACTTTGTGTGCCGATGGCATTACTGACATCAGCAGGCTCTAAGCCATAAGCAGCCATTTTCTGCGGATTGAGCCATACACGCATGGAATAATCTTTGACGCCAAAAACTTGTGCCTGTCCCACTCCAGAAACACGTTTGATCTGTGGAATGACGTTGATATTGACAAAGTTTTGCAGAAAAAGCTCATCATATTTTTCATTATCATCCGTATATACGTTGAAAATGAGGATCATGCTATTTTGCTGCTTGGAAGTCGTCAATCCCATCCGGATCACCTCTTGTGGAAGGATTGGCGTAGCTTGCTGCACCCTGTTTTGTACGTTTACAGCCGCTTGGTCAGGATCCACGCCCTGCTTGAAGATAATGGAAATAGAAAATGAACCATCATTACTCGCAGTGGATTTGATATACTGCATATTTTCCACTCCATTGATCTGCTCTTCGAGCGGTGTGACCACCGAGCGAATAACCGCCTCACTGTTCCCTCCGGGATAACTGCCCGATACCATCACGGTAGGCGGAGAAATATCCGGAAAACGCGTTACAGGGAGTCTTAACAACCCTATAATACCCAATATCAATAGCACAACCGAAATTACGGTGGCCATGACGGGTCTATCTATAATTTTTTTTAACATGTTGATACTAGTCTAGAAATTAATGTTTCAAAGAGTCTTGGCTCACGATCTTAGGTACGACCACGACTCCTTCTGTTAATTGGTCTATACTGTTAATAGCGATTTTATCACCCGATTTTACACCCGATTTGATGATATAATCTGAACCTGTGCGGCCATCTATTTCGATCGTTTTCATCGCCACCTTATTGCTGTCAGCGAGTACATAAACAAAAAATTTGTCTTGTATATCTTTCACTGCAGCCATTGGTAGTGTCAGAGCACTAGTCAGATTTTTGGTCAAAACCACACGCGCAGCACCACCGGAACGTAAAATTTTATCGGGGTTTGCAAATAAAGCCTTTAATGATATCGTTCCTGTATTACGGTCAATGTTACCACTAGCAATTTCTACCCGACCTTTTTGGTTGTAGCGGTTACCGTCTGCCATGATGATCTCTACGGTATTCATCCCTGCATCTGTTTTTCGATCGTTCATAAAGGCGATGAATTTAGCTTCATTGAGATTGAAATAAACAAAGACTTGGTCGATCTCCGATAAAGTGGTCAATGGATTTGCATCGGTAGGGGTGACCAAATTGCCGACCCGACTTGGAATACGTCCTATGTAACCACTTACTGGTGCTTTAATAATGGCAAAAGCAGCATTTAACTGCGAAGAGCTCAAAGCAGATTTTGCCTGTGCGACTTGAGCAGTTGCAGCATCATACTGCGCCTGTGCACTTTTTAACTGTAGGTCTGAAACTACTTTTCCCTGAACTAGAGGTCTTATTTTTTCCAATTCGATCTGCGCGTTGGCCTGCGACGCTAAGGCCGATTGTAATGATGCTTTACTATTAGTCACCTGCTCATTGAAGACATCGCTCTTGATTTTGAACAGCGATTGTCCTTTTTGTACATATTCTCCTTCTTTGACATAACTAGCCTCTAGATAGCCCGATACTTGTGCCCGAATATCGACATTGACTGTTCCTTCTATAGTACCAGGATAAGTCTCGACGATGGTCGTCGGAGTCTCTTGTAATGCGATGAAATCAGCATGTAATGCCTGTTGTTCGTATGATCCTTCCTGTTGTTGTCCTCCACATGAACTAAACAAAATACCGAAAGCAAATACGGCTATGTATAGATTGAAATTGATCCTTGCTTTGAATTCTTGCTTTACCATTTTATATACGATTAAAATTTCAGATACAAATAACAAGAGTTATTATCATTTAAGAAAGAGATAAGTGACTGAACTGGCGAAAATGGCTTCTGAAACGAAACTGTTGTCATCTGAATCAACACGGTATATTGCTGTATAGGATGGAACCCGTATGCCGCATAATTAAAAGTTGCAGGCGTTATAAGTCGGGGTAAAAGTTCAGTAAGATAGATCGTCAAGAAAATCGGTGAGGTACGGTTCAGCGGGTTGACGTTCCCAATTCAGCATCGAATTTTGCCAGTTGAGCTATTTTTCTCTTAACAATAAGGTACCTCTTCTCTATTTTTGTATAGGACATTCAAAGAGTTATCCCTTAAACACAACTTCTACCATGATGATGGAATATATTTTGGTTTTTTCAATCTGTAAAGATATGATCGTAAGACGGCAGGAGATCATGTCTTATCTGCAACAGCATCTCGATCATTTGGAATTAACGACCATTGAGTTACAAGATCGGAAGTTTACGATGTCCATCAAATCTAGAGAACGCCTGGAATACCAGATTCAGAAATTGATCAGGTCAAAGGGTTTACAGATCGGTTTTATATCTGGCGAGCGTATCGCATAAGTCAATGCTTATGGATTCTATATAGGGCTTATTTTATGATGAGCTAGACCATTCGTCAAAACTGCCGGAATTATTCATAATTAAAAAATGCACCTTCCTGTTATGAGTCAAATTTTGACGGAAGGCACATTCTCTAATTTTTACTTCTTTTATTTGCACGGATCAATCTTTTGGTATTCGATGCAGTAATTCTAAGCAAGCTCGCGTATTATGGTAGGGGCATTTCCAGATTCCGACCTTATCTTCTCCCAGCATAAGTTCACCCTGCGCATCTCTTCCCCAGAACCATTCGCCATGTTTAGTATCAAGAAGATTGGATTTGATATAACTCCAGATCTGATACACGACTTTCAAATACTTTTCGTGTTGTGTAAGGGTATAAGCGCAATAAAAACCCACTAAAGCTTCAGCTTGTACCCACCAATGTTTTTCTGCATGCAGATGTCGGGTAGCATGGTTGTATTCATAGTTGAGCGCACCACCTTCAAATCCTTCTAAAGCGCCTTCGGCAAGTTGAATGGCATGTCTTTTATAAATTTTGATCCACCTTTTATCTTGGATCGTTTCAGCACATTCTAACAGGAGCCAGGAAGCTTCAATATCGTGACCGAAGGAGAAAAAGCGTTGTGAACTTTCCCACCGATCATTCATAAAGAGGATCAGATGTTTGCCATTAATGATGTATTGGTCAAATATGGATAATAAATGATCTATTTTCTCTTTTAAATAATCAGTAGGCGCTACACGATATAAATTGGAATAGGCTTCAATAATATGGAGATGGGTATTCATGGTCTTTCTTGCCTGAAGATCCTTGTCTGAAAGGCGCACATCATCGATCTTAGACCAATCCTGACCTAATGCTTCGATATAGCCACCATATACAGGTTCAAAAGCATATTTTTCTAGTTTTTCAACTAATTTATTTGCCCAGGCAAGTACTTCCATATCCTGCGAAATTTCATAATATTCCGACAGACCATAGATCACAAATGCGATGGCATAAGTTTGTTTTTTACCCTCCAATACTTCCCCTTTATGGGTCAATGACCAATATACCCCTCCATATATGGGGTCTATTCCATAACTTTTTATATAGTGATAAGCGCGTTCGGCAAGAGCTAGATCAGTGGGGTCGTTACTGTTTTTATAGGCTGCGGAAAATGACCATAGTAGACGTCCCTGTAGCACTAAACCCTTTGCCGCAGTATCATCGACCTGATTATCTTGCGTGATTCTTCCCACAAAACCACCATTGATTTCGTCGATGGTATTGTTCTTCCAGTAACGGAGGATATTGTTCAATGCGATATCCAATTCTTTACGAAGGTTAGTTGTTGCCGGCATTTATGCGATCTTATTATTGGATTCAATCAAAGCGATAATTCTTTCTACAGAACTTTTGGAAGTCAATAAATCTTCCGGAGTTTGCGTGACGTAATCAATCAATTGTTTTATAGTGGTTGTCGCTACATGCATGCGTGTATCTGAAGAAGCATAATAGATCAATACATCGTCTCCATCCTGAATCCAGCCATTAGAAAATACGACATTGGAAACATCTCCAATACGCTCATCACCTTCTGGAGCGATAAAATAGCCTGCAGGTTTATAAATAACTTGCGTAATGTCATGAAGGTCGGTCATAAACAGGTAGAGTACATAGCGAAGACCTGCAGCAGTATGGCGTACCCCATGTGCAAGATGCAACCAACCTAAATCTGTTTTTAAAGGAGCAGGTCCTTGACCGTTTTTAGCTTCGTAGACAGTATGATATACTTTTTTATCAATCACAATTTCATGATCGATGATCGCGTTTTCCATTTTATCACAATAACCAATGGCGATTCCACCACCTTGTCCAGCTTCAAGGAATGAATCTTGTGGACGGGTGTAAAGGGCATATTTTCCTTCAACAAATTCGGGATGTAAGACCACATTTCTTTGCTGTGCAGCATGGGTTTTTAAATCGGGTAAACGTTCCCAGTTGACTAAGTCCGAAGAACGAATAATGCCGCATTGGGCAATTGCTGCTGTCTGATCATTTTCAGAAGCGTTTTTATCTCTACGTTCTGTGCAAAATAGACCATAGATATACCCGTCTTCATGTGCCGTAAGTCGCATATCATAGACATTGGTATCTGGTTCTTCTGTTTGTGGCAGTAAAATCGGTCTATCCCGAAAACGAAAATGATCGATCCCATTGGGGCTTTCAGCAATGGCAAAAAATGATTTCCGATCTGCGCCTTCTACACGTGCAACTAATAGATATTGGTCATGGAATTTTATTGCTCCTGCATTAAAAACAGCATTTATAGCAAAGCGTTCTATAAAATAAGGGTTTTCTGTTTGATTAAAATCAAAGCGCCATGTTAAAGGGATATGTGCCGCAGTAAGAACAGGATACTCGTATCGATCGAATATACCATTGCCTATTGCTTTTTTGTTGTTTTTTCGAACAAGTAATTCTTCTTGTGTTTGCGTCAGTAGCTGTAATCGAGATTCGAATATTGTGGTCATAAGAAAATATAAATTGTATTAATGGTGATTTCTGCGCTTCTCC
Source organism: Sphingobacterium sp. UBA6320 (assembly GCF_002440335.1). Classification (NCBI taxonomy): domain Bacteria; kingdom Pseudomonadati; phylum Bacteroidota; class Sphingobacteriia; order Sphingobacteriales; family Sphingobacteriaceae; genus Sphingobacterium; species Sphingobacterium sp. UBA6320. Next base: position 60,668 of record NZ_DJTA01000032.1, read on the forward strand.
AATTCTTCGGATATCGCATACATTTTCGCATCAGTAAGGCTATAGAAATAAATAAAAATAACGGAGATCAATGCCCCTATGGCAGGAATAATACTCATCATTAAGCGAATTCCATTTTTTGCACTATCGGTTTGTATTGCATTGGCTTCGAAGCCATAGATGGCCAATATCCAGCCTGTCAATGCTCCACCCATCGTCCAGCCTAACTTTTGAGACATCGAGGAGGAGGAGAAGATCAATCCTGTTGCTCTACGTCCAGTTTTCCATTCCGAATAATCGGCAATATCGCCATACATGGACCATAATAAAGGAAAAATTGCTCCTGCACAGGTGGAAATTAAGCATTGTAAAATAAAAATATAAGCCACCTGTGTCTCGTCTAAACTATAAAAAAATAAACTCAGGATCCCGGCAAGGATCATCGCCGAGGCAAATGTTTTTTTCTTTCCTAATCGATCTGCAACGGGCTTGACAAGTAATACCCCAATAATATTAGCCCCTTGACCTAATACCAGGTAGAGTGTGGAATAGTTTAAATGGAGATTTAGAAATGGAATATGTATGGCATTTTGATTGGTAAAGTAGTATTTAAAATAGAAAATAGCAGAACCATCACGTAGGGAATTGAAAATCAATGTCGCAATCCCTGCAGCAAGCAATATAAACCAAGGCTTGTTGGTAGCTAAATCACGCAGGTCATCCCTCAGCGAATTGTCGGTACTTTTAACAGGAAGGATTCGTTCTCTTGTCCATGCAAATGTAAAATAGAATAAAACAGAAGCGATACAAGCAAAAATAATCATGGTATACTGCCATCCTCTTTGAGCATCAAATAGACCATTTTCCACTTTTCCAAAATAATCAACCAACGGTTCTGCTAATCCTAAAACTAAGATGCTTCCAGCAAATGCAAATACAAATCGATAAGAAGATAAGGCCGTCCTTTCTTTGATATCAGCGGTCATGACACCCATTAATGAGGCATAAGGCACATTGATAAGCGAATAGATCATCATCATCAAGGTATAGGTACAATAAGCATAAATAATCTTACCCGATTGACTCAGTTCGGGGGCTGAAAAGGTCAAGATGCCAATCAGACCAAAAGGGAGCGCAATCCATAAAATAAAAGGTCTAAATTTTCCCCACTTGGTGTGTGTACGGTCGGATATGATCCCTACAAGAGGATCAAATGCGGTATCCCAAATCCGTGTGATCAAAAACATGGTCCCTACTACAGCGGCGGAAATACCAAATACGTCAGTATAATAATAGAGCAGGTACACGGAGAATATTTTCCAAAACATAGAAGATGCAAAATCTCCAAAGCCATAGCCCACTTTCTCCTTAAAGGATAGTTTTTCTGTTTTCATCATTTATTTATAGAGATTTAGCGCTTTAGTTTTCTTTCCAAAATAGACGTTAGGTAAGGCGTAGAAGTTTTTGAAATCTGAGGAGGAGGGATGTCCCTTATATGGAGCATAATAATGCATTTGATTTTCTTCTTTTTTCAAACCATGATTTCTCCAGATCAAAACATAACAGATATCAAAATCTTGAACAGATGCATATAAAGTCTGCGTCCACCAAGTAGGATCGGGAATGGTTTCAAATCCTGTTTCCGCGAGTGCCATCGGTTTTTGATTTTTCTGGGCATATTGCTGCAATACGGCTAAATTATTCCGTAGCAAGGCCGTGAAATCTTTTTTTGATTGTTCAAGTTCTGCCTTAGAAGGGGATGGCTTGGCGAATTGATACGTATCGAAACTCATCATATCAGCATAATCATTGCCGGGGTATCTATGGATAAATTCCTCTTCAGATTGAAAATTATTGGTATTATAGACGTAGATCAGGTGGTGAATATTCTTTTTATTTTTCAGATAATCCACGGTAAACTTCCATAACTTGATATAATCATCTGGAGAACAGTGTGGATTTCCCCACCAAAACCAGCCACCATTATGTTCATGAAAAGGTCGAAATAGAATGGGGGCATATACGCCTTCTTTCGTTTTAAGTTCCTTCAGAAAATCTGCGGCACGATCTAACCATTGGACATATAACTGATGGTTTTTACCACCAGGAATAATGCTGGCGACTGCCGTTGTGGTATCCCATGAGTTTCCTAAGCTTTGTGGATTGTCCATATGCCAACTGATGGTGTTAATAGACCCAGCTTCAAAACGATCCACGATAAATGCTTTCATTTTAGCAAATGATACCTGATCGATATTATGCGAACGTTGGTGCTCAATGCCACCAATATCCCATCCAAAGACAGCCGGATAGTCGCCAACGACGTCCTTGACATCCGATCGATTCGGTACATCTTTCCAAGTGACACCGTAGGCTAATGCATCTTGGTGTCCAAATAGTAAAGCTTTTTTATCTTGTAATTTGAATAGGTTTTGATACAGGTTTTTGGTTTCTATTGTTGCTTCTTGGTCGATCAATACTTGCGCCCTTAACGGAAGTAAATACATGGATAAGAGTGAGCACATGAATAAATTGAATATTGGAAATCGCACTATAAATAGATTTATTGGTAAAATAATCAGGTTGCTAATTGTTGATTCAATATTACAAAGTAATTAGAAAATAGGCTAATACTATTTTAACAATATTGATTGATAATCTGACATTATCATTTGTTTAAATGATATGAAACCTATTTTTATTTAAAACTTATTTAATATTTATTTATCACATCTGATAAAAAATACTAGATTAGTATACCAATTGTAAACATCATGGATCATACCAATATCATTAAGGAAATAACACCACTAACGCAGTCAGATTGTTTTACGATGTTCAGTCGCATCAAGAAGGAGTTTGATTTTCCGCTGCATTATCATGATGAATATGAATTAAACCTGATTATAAATGGACAAGGAGCGAGGCGTATTATCGGCAATCATATCGAAACGATCGATGAGCTGGAATTGGTATTGGTAGGACCCAATCTTCCCCATGCCTGGTTTACCCACCAATGTCAATCTGAGGAAATTCAGGAGATCACGGTACAGTGGCATAAGGATTTATTTGATGAAAAATTTCTAAAGCGCAATCAACTTAATTTCATTAAAAAAATGTTCGAATTATCATCCAAAGGCTTGAGTTTTTCCAAAGAAGCCATTGAGATGATAGCCCCTCGGATAAAAGATCTGGATAAAAAATCAGGATTTGATTCTGTGATTTCCCTGATGCTCATCTTACGGGATCTTTCTTCTTCACGCGGGGTGCAAACCTTATCGGGAGATAATTTTATTCAGGTAGACAATTTCTCGTATAATAGCAGACGGCTTGATAAGGCATTTGAATATATGAATGCCCATTATGGTAAGCCAATATCGTTGAAAGAAATTGCCAAATTAGTCAATATGACAGAGGTTTCATTTTCCCGATTTATAAAAAAGCGAACGGGTAACACGTTTATAGATTCGTTAACAGAAATTCGATTGGGGCATGCGACCCGATTATTAATTGAAACCACACATGCGGTAGCAGAGGTGTCATTCACCTGTGGCTTTAATAACATCTCCAATTTCAATCGTATTTTTAAAAAGAAAAAGGGATGCACGCCGACCGAATTTAGGGAGAATTTTTCGGGCTCGCGGATATTTGTGTAATGTAAAAGGCGATCCGAAGATCGCCTTTTACCGGGTACTATTTAATAAAGATGAGATCATCTAAATAGATATTTTGATTAGCATCATCAGGACCCGGAAGCCAAAATCCCAATTGAACGATATTTCTACCGTTGACAAACTGATCTATATCTGCGGTTTTCAATTTAAAGTAATTCCATTTATTGGCCTTGACAATAAGTTCAGTATTCCGATCCGAATTGCCATAGGCAACATTTCGAGTATTCGAGGTGATATATAAAGTCTGATCCGATGTACCACCTTTTAACCAGAATGAAATATAGGTATATTCGACAGGAACGTTAATTCCTCCTGACCAATTGGCAAATCCATTAGCGGACCAATTTCCTTTATTATAAGTCATCTTGAAAGAATGTGTTCCTGATTTAGCCGCTTCACTTGATACTTCTGCCGGTCCCCATGAACCATTGACAAGACCTTGTTCCATATCTTCATAAAATAACACTAAAGCTTTATCTAAATTGACAAAATCATCTTTGCTGGTGATACTACCTGCTTCATTCGTCAAGATTAATTTGGATTGTGTAAATTCAACTACAGGTATTTTCAAGGTGATGGAAGTAGCCGTTTTCGAAACAATTTGAATCACAGCTTGCTCATCCTTGACAAATTTAGCTTCGGAGATATCCGCAAAATTCTTACCCGTTAGTGTAAGCTCACCATTTCCTTTAAAGTTATAATTGGATACTTCGAGTATGTTTGGAAGACCCAGTACTTTAAAAGGAACGGTAAATTTGACGTCTTTGTAATTGATAAAGACAATATTTTGGTCTGCAGGTATTGCATCATCTGGAATACGGAAGATCACGGCATGGTCTGTATTGAAATTGGGATTTAAGGTGGCTTCAATACTATCTTTTTCAAAATAGATCATTTTAATTCCACCTAATCCTGTCCCTTTTAGTGTCAATACTTCTCCTGCGGCACCTTGGCCCGGTGATATTTCTTGTGGATTGGGATTTGTGGAAGGCTCACTTAAGTTGCTTTCTTCTTTTTTACAGCCTATAAAAACTCCGACTGCACATAACATCCCGATGGATATAAATAATGGTTTTAATATATTTTTCATTTTTATAGGGGATTAATTCGTGTAATAAGGAACTGCTGGTTTTAATAATTCAGGATCAGAGACAGTTTCCGATTGCGGAATAGGTAAAAACAACTGCGCTTCATTATTGATCGTCGTTTTGAATGTGCTGATTCCAGTACCGGTATAAGAACCACGTTCCTGTTTGGACACAAATTGCTTCGCAAAATCAAAACCTCTTCTTTGCACATCAAACCAAAAATCGCCTTCATAAGCAAATTCGGCACGTCTTTCTTTAAAGATTAGGTCTGCAGTTAAAGATGTAGCTGGGATGTTGTTGAAATTTCCCGCTCGATTGTGAACCTTATTGAAAGCATTTAATGCGGTTGCATCTGAAGTGCTCGCTTGGGTTCCTAATGTCGCCTCGGCATAAATAAGTAGAACATCGGCATAACGTAAAATATAGGTACAGATATCAGAAGATCCATTATCAGATAATTTTTCACCATTGGAACCCGGACCTACGACATATTTAAGCGAATTTGCTCGAGAACCATTTCGAAAAGTAGTCGTTGTTTCATAGTTTGTGCCGGTGGTATCGTAGGTAAAACCATTTGGAAAATTGACATTTTTCCAATCTGCGCGGAAAAAACCATGTTCCATATTTGACCATTTACGACGTCTATCTTGTGCGGCATAAGATTCTAACATATCGATAGTTGGATAGACTGATGAGTACCCAGTTCCTTTGTCGGGTTTCATTAAGGTACTCGGTGCTGCATAAGCATTGACAGCATTGGCATAGCCATAACCACCATCTGCTATCCACTGCAATGCGAATAAAGACTCTTGATTATTATTTGCTTTAGAACTGGTGAACATTTCCTCATAATTTGGATATAAATCATATTTTCCGGAACTAATGACGAGTTGCGCCTTTTCTTTGGCCTTTTCATAATTCTTTTGATATAAATGTACTTTAGCCATCATTCCTGATGCAGAAAGGGACGAAACTCGACCTTTTTGATAGGGAGTGGTCGGAAGATTTTGTTCTGCAAAAGCTAAGTCTTCTAAGATAAAGCGTAATACATCCGATTGGATATAACGAGGCACATTGTAATTACCTGATCCTGCTAAGGCAACTGGATCATTGACAATAGGAATATCCTTGTATATTCTGGTCAAGTAAAAGTAGGCAACTGCGCGAATAAAACGCGATTCGGCAATAGCGATATTCAAATAGTCTTTATCTCCAGAAGTGGATTTTTTCTGTTCGAAAGTCGAAGCCAAAACAGTAGCTGTACCCGCAACTTTATAGAGCGAGCGCCATGCAGAAGCAACCAGTCCATCGGTACTCAAGACGGTGAAATTATTAAAACTACCCCCATCATAATTGGGTCCAGTTTCGGTTAACATATTTCCAGCTAGTGTTTCCCCGATAGCATGGAACGATTTGTCGGTGTAATCGTACCAAACCGAATTATAAAGATAACCAGTAGCCGCATATACCTCTTCTGCAGTATTGTAATAGGTATCTAAGGTTGGATTATTTTCCGAAGGTTTATTTAGAAATTCTTTTTTACAAGCTGTAAGCATAAAGCCAAGCCCGAGCATTATATATATAAATTGATATCTTTTCATGATGATGGAAATTAGAATTGAATATTAGCTCCGATCGTAAATGTTCTTGGATTTGGATAGTGACCATTATCCACATTTTGAGACAAGACTGATTTATTGAACGAACCGATCTCGGGATCATATCCGGAGTATTTGGTAAACGTATATAAGTTTTGTGCGGATAAATAAATTCTTGCACTAGAGGCTTTAACCGATTTCATCCAACGTTCCGGAAGGTTATAGCCAATGGCAATATTTTGAATCCTCAAATAAGAGCCATCTTCAATATAGCGGTCAGAATTTTTGGTATTGTTACTATGCCATTGGTTGACAAAACGCGGAATAGATGCGTTGGGATTGGATTCTGTATAGCGGTTTAAAACATCAGCAGATTGATTTAAAAAAGGATTTGAAAGTGATTCGGTATATTTCTTTGTCCAGTTAAAAATTTTTGAACCCTGCACTCCTTGTAGGAAAATAGATACGTCAAAGTTTTTGTAGGTAAAATTATTAGTGATCCCGTAATTGAAGGTCGGGTTAGGATCTCCAATAGTGGTCACGTCTTCAGATCCTATTTTTCCATCACCATTTAAATCCTTATACCGTACATCTCCTAAATATAAACCTGTTGGACCTACAGCCAATCCCCAATCCGTGCCATTATTGAGTTCGTCCATGGAACGGAATAATCCGTCCGTGACATAACCATAGAAGGTACCGACTGCATGTCCTGCTCGCGTAATGTTAACGACAGAAGTAGAACCCGTGAAATCTTGCTCTACGCCACGCAATAACGCATTTTCCGAGTTTAGGCTAACCAATTTATTTTTATAGTGTGAAAATACAACGCTTGTTTTCCAAGTGAAATTGTCCCGTTGTATATTGTAACTGGTGATTCCGATATCAATACCTTTATTGGACATTTTACCCGCATTTGTAACCGGAGGTTCAATTTCTTTATAGGCATTGTAGGGTGGGTTTGGGTCTAATCCTGCAAATACTGGTAGTGTTGTGGAAAGAATCATATCCGTGGTCACTTTATTATAAACATCCACGGTTATTTCTAATTTTTTCTTCAATAGGGTTAAGTCAAAACCTGCATTTGTCGTTTTCACAGACTCCCATCCTAAATTTGGATTTCCGACATTGGCGGGAATACCTCCTTTGCCAAATGGAGAAATAGGGAAGAGGCGAATATTGGTAGAGTATGCATTTTGAACCGGAGAATTCTGATTTCCTACTGTACCATAACCAACACGAAATTTGAGATAATCGATCGCATTCCAGTTTTTAGCAAACTTTTCCGAAGTCACTGTCCATGCACCGGAGATCGCTGTAAAAGTTCCATGTTTCCTATTTTCTCCAAAGCTCGAAGCCCCATCACGACGTAGGGATCCGGAGATCGCATATTTATTGTCGAATGTATAGCTCGCGCGACCGAAATAAGATTCCATAGCCCATGAACTGGTGGTGGAGTTTGTTCCGGAAGGTACAACAGTTCCTGCATTAATAGATTTGATATTTTGATCCAGGTCGATGGCACTGATGTAATGTCCATTATAGTGTGATTCCTGAGCTTCATGTCCTAATACGGCCGACACCCAGTGTTTAGCACCAAATCCTTTGTTGAAATTTAAGAAATTTCTCAAAGCCCAAAAATGACTTGTGTTTCGATCTTCTCGCAATTTACTGGGAGAAAGAATACTTTGACCAGTATTCTGATTATCTATTTTGGGCTGGAATGCGGTATTTTCTGCTAATTGGAAATCATAGTTTACTTCATTTCTTAGCGTCAGATAATCGGTAAATTTCAGTTCCGCATAAATATTACCAAAAGCTTTATTTTGGATCGCATTTACTTCACGCAAAAGTGCAGTAGCAATTGGATTGCCATTGGCATTGCCAAAGGTATTGTTACCTAAAGAACTTGTCGTGATATAGTTGCCATTTGCATCTTTAATAGGAGTTGCAGGACTATTGTATAAAACGATTGCGGTGGGCGTTTCTACTCCGTCGGTAAGTGTAATCCCTTGATTAGAACGGGATAAATTTGCGGTAATACCTGCTTTTAACCAAGGTTTCACTTCTTGGTCCAACGCAAACCTACTGGCTAACCGATTAAAATCTGAACCAATAATGGTACCCTTTTGATCAAATGAATTGAGCGAAAAATAGTAAGACGTTTTGTTGTGCCCTCCAGAGAATGCTAGTTGATGATTGCTCGTATGGCCAGTTTGGAATAATGCATCTTGCCAATCGGTACCCTTACCCAATATTGTGGGATCTTTGAGTTCACCGATCTCGTTGAGTGCAGTTCCAGAAGCTTTGAATACTTCGGGGATTAATGAATTATAATAGGTTGCGTACTGTGGCAAGTTCATGATGTTGAGTTTTTTTGCCACCTGCTGGATACCATAATAGCCATCATAGGTAAATTTACCTTCACCGGCTTTTCCTTTCTTAGTTGTGACTAGGATTACGCCATTGGCACCCAATGATCCGTAAATAGCTTGTGCCGAGGCATCTTTTAAGATGTCAATCGATAAAATGTCATTTGGATTTAATGTGGCGAGGACAGACTGCTCGGTCTGACCACCTTTTCCTCCAAGTTGGTCTTGTGAGACCGAGTTTGTACTGGTTAGGATCGGAACTCCGTCGATGACATAAAGAGGTTCTGTTCCATTGACTGAGGTAATACCACGTACTTTAACGGAAACGCCCCCTCCGGGCTGACCGCCATTGTTGGTCACCGTTACACCTGCGACTTTACCCTGCAGTGCTTGATCTATTCCAGCTACGGGTTGGTCCTTAAAATCTTTTTCAGAGATAGAAGAAATGGAAGAAGTAACATTTGCTTTACGGACAGAACCGTATCCGATCACGACCAATTCATCCAAAGTATTGCTAAAAGGCTCTAAAGAGATGTTAATGGTGTTTTTATCTGCAATAGTAACTTCTTGAGCTTTGGAACCGACAAAGGAAAACACTAAACTCTTAGCGTTTGATGGGATCGTGATGGTATATTTTCCTTGACTATCTGTCGCGGCAACGGTATTGGTCCCCTTTACCGTAACGTTGACGCCAGGAAGTTTTTGTCCCTCTGCATTTTGGACTATACCTGTGATTACCCGATTTCCGGATTGTTGGGCATAAGCAGAATGGAGACATAATGTAAAAAAGCCCACTGTAAGTAGGGATCTTTGTAGAATGTTTAACATAGCTTTATTTCTTGGTTATAATTATCCAAATATGGAGATAATTCAAGTAGATCTTTAATACTATTATGACCAATCTTAATAATATTCGAACTATTTAAACCAGAAAATGTTTATTTAAGCTATTTTTTGTAGGTTACTGTATTGATACTATTTTGCTATTTTTTTGGTTCTATTTTTTCCAGTTATATTGTTTTAGGATAGCATGCTCCAGTTCTTGTGCGATCTGCACATGTTCCTTCGCATCAGGATGGCTGTCGCATCCAGAATTGTAAGATTTTTGAAAGAGATAATAGTTGATGTTCGTGTCATCTGCACGCTTCACAATTTCAGGTAATTGTAAGGCAAAATAGGATTTAAGTTCCGGATCTGCCATTGGGCTGCTTAAACATAAAATTTCTGCTTTAGGATATTTTTGACGTAGCTTCTTTAGAAAGTCAATATAATTCTTTATAAATAATTCAGCAGGTTGAAAACCATCATTCTGTCCAAGTGTCACACAGACTAAATCGGGTTGATAAGTGGAAAAGTTCCAATTGATGCGATTGTCGCGTAAATTTATTTTATCATAAATATCAGGCATTGTAAATTTTAGATCACAACACGAATGCATAAGACCTATTCCTGAGTATGATGTCAACTGCCATTTTGCATGGAGACTACGTGCTAAAATGGGGCCATACGCTGCATAGGCATCGTGCTGGTCAGACCATTCTCCAGTGCCGCAGGGAATGCTGAGGTTGGAGCCAGTCCCACAGGTGATGGAATTGCCATAAAATTCGATTTTTCGGGTCGTATGGTCCAATGATTTGTAAATCTGTTCTGCTTGGATATTCTTTAGTGCTAGGGACCCTATATTTGCTTCTGTTCCTTTACAGATCAATACGTGATGTCGACCTGCAGCAAGCTTTTCACCAATCCGTATTTTATTTTCCTTCGAGGCAAGCTTCAATCGTTGCACCGGTTCCTGATCGATGAGTATACTGATGTAATTATGATTTTTTCCATATAATGCTTCATCGATAAGTGTAATGTCACAATAGGATCCTTCGTAATCGAACTCAAAGTACACCCCAGGAGCATAGAAAGTGGGCAATTTAGGATCTGAAAAATCAATTCGTCCAGTATAAGTAATTGCAGGGTGGTCAGCAGAAAAAGTTTGTGTTTTTTGCTGTGCCATACAGGAGAAAAAAGATAACAATAGGATACTGATACAAATTCTATACATGGGGTTGTTTATTTTGGTGCTATAATATAGGTGTAAAGTTGTGTTTTTTGTCGCAACATGTGCATCAAATAAGAATTAAATATGTGATACAGAAATTTTGTATACGCTAGCTCTAAAGGCTCAAGTTTTAAACCTGTTCATTTTTAATATAATAAATTTTGCTTTCTTTAGCTTGAAAGCCGATACCTTGATAAAGGTTTAAAGCGGCTTCGCGATGATCTTCTGTGTAGAGTAAAATCTCCTTAAGCTTTTTCTGATGGCCAATTTCTAATATTTTTTCAATGAGTTTTTTTCCGATACCTCTACCTCTATATTGCTCATTCACCACCACGTCCTCGATCCATCCTTTGCTACCCGAAATTACTTGATAAGTACATATACTAGCTATCCCTGCTACATGCTGATCAATTAAACAGTAAACGAATGATATGGGATTTTCATCCTTCAATATTTCAGTTAATGGCAATTGTTTTTTTTGAGGACTGAGCTGTTTAAAAAGCGCTGCTATCTCTTCGGCAATTTGATCATTGATGTCCGCTAAGCATAAAATTTTTATTTCCATCATATTTTTAGTTTGTTTTATTTAAAAATATCTGCTGCTACTGGTTCAGAAATTAAATACTGGTATTTATATGTAATATTTACAAATTTGAGAGAAAAAAAGTTATTTACCAAATACAATATCTCGTGTAGAGATGTGATTGGCTTAATTTCCTTTAAGATCATACTTTAATAGGGATTGATGCTCTTTTTTAATAGGCTACTAAAAAGAGCAAAGGGATTCGTAATCTGATCGATCAAGCGGAGCCAGTCAACTTCAGTATCTGGGTAAATCATCTTATTAGGAGATGACTGTGCGGATCCTCAATTTTGTTCTTGATTATTTTGCGAAGATTCAGGTCATACGACAATACTTAGTTGGTAAAAGTTGCTGATACAACCAATCGAGGTCAGTTAGAAAAAAATCAATAAGTCGAGATCTTAAAATTTAAAAACACCTTTTAAAGCTTAAATAAGCTATTATTCGATTAAAATCATCCAGTCAGTGATCACTTCTTCGCTTTGTGCAGTCCCTTCTTGAAAAGATGGAGTCCCTTTTTCTGAAGAAGGAGAACAAGTTTTCTAAAGTTAAACCTCTTGTCGCAAACAAGTGATAAGTTGTTGTCGAGGTTGGATCAGTATTTCTATAACTGCTGATGTCTTTTTAGGAAAAGCGATCCCTTGTTGCGAAGTTATGTTCCCTTATTACAAACAAGTGATCCCTTGTTGTGAAGTTGTGTTCCCTTATTACAAACAAGTGATCCCTTGTTGTGAAATTGTGTTCCCTTTTTACAAACAAGCGATCCCTTTTTGTGAACTTGTGTCCCTTTTTACAAACAAGTGATCCCTTATTGTGAAATTGTGTTCCCTTATTACAAACAAGCGATCCCTTTTTGCTAAATTGTGTTCCCTTATTACAAATAAGCGATCCCTTCTTGTCAAGAAGGGATCGCTGAAAGTCAACAAGTGATCCCACTTTTACGCTCTTTATTTAACTTTTTGCTATAATTTTAATAAATAGGTAGTGCGCTAACTATTTTTTTGTCACTGAAATGAATAATAGGATTTAACCTCTTTTTCATTACATCCAACTTTTGATATCATATGCCGCTTCCCAGAAATAATATTCCATTTTTGAAGCAGTAATAAAAGCTTCGGTCATCTTTTCTCTAATGGCTGGTGATGCTTCCGCTGCCGCCTTGTCGCACAGATCAATGGCTTGCTGGACGGCAATAGCAAAGTCTTCACCACCATAGGTATCGATCCATTTTTGGTACGGATGATTGCTGCTGTTCACCTCATTGAGGATATGATCACCGACTTTTTTATAGATCCAAAAGCAGGGGAGTACCGCGGCCATAGCGATTTCAACGGCATCTAGTGCTGCCGTGCTTTTTAAAAAGTGAATATAATGATGACATACGGGCCCCATCGTTCCCTTTTCGGTTAAACCAAAATCCTGAAAGTATGCATGATGCAGGGCATTTTCGACCACAATCGCTGTCTCCGCATACTTGATATAGTGTAAAGTAGTATCTACATCATGTGCCCGAGCTGCGATCAGTGCTAATGCTCTTCCGAAGTGTTCCAGATAGAGGGAATCTTGCGCCATATAGAACTGAAATTTATGTATAGGTAGATTTCCAGCAGCTAGTTCAGTAATAAAGGGCATTTCTAAAATAGACTGATAGTTATTTTCAATTTGATTCCAAGCGATTTCAGACCAATTCATTTTTAATTAATTTATCAGGGTTAAAAAAGTGGTTAAGAGGGCCATTGCCTTTTCCGATTACGACATCTTTTCCATGTTTAATAGCTTCGTAGATATAATCTTGCGCTAATGCTACTGCGGTATGAAAATTTTCTCCACGTGCCAAGTAAGCGGCGATAGCTGAGGAAAGTGTGCAACCCGATCCATGTGTATTTTTTGTCGCAAATTTTTTCGTTTCAAAGGCTGTGTACTGGCCATTTTCTTCAAAAAATAATGAGGTTAAGGTAGCCGTTTGTTGATGTCCTCCTTTAACAAGAACATGTTTACAGCCTAGGGTCTGAATAATCTTTGCCGCCTGATGCATATCGTCCAGATTTTTTACATCAATGCCAGCCAGTAGTGCAGCTTCGTCCATATTTGGAGTGATGATGTCGGCTATTGGAAATAGCCTGTCCATGATGGTTTGGATGGTATCTGCCTCAATAAGTGTATGACCACTTGTTGCCACCATGACAGGATCAAAGACGATCGGGATCTTTGGATAATGACTTAAAGAAGTCGCGATGGTCTCCACCAGTTGGGGGGTATGGACCATGCCTATTTTAATAGCAGCAGGCATAATATCATCTAAGATCGCGGCGATCTGGTCGGATACAGCTGCTATCGGAATGGGATATATTTTTTGGACTCCTTGTGTATTTTGCACCGGCAGAGCAGTAAGGACTGACGTCGCATAGCAGCCCAGCGCTGAAAAGGTTTTAATATCGGCCTGAATGCCAGCTCCGCCACTACCGTCAAAACCAGCAATGGTGAGCACCGAAGGATAGGTGTATTGTTTCATTTTAATAGTTCATTTTTAATTGCATAAGCGGCTTGCTCTGGATGGTCAGCACCACAGATCGCGGAGACGACTGCTAACGAATCGGCACCCGCTTTAACGATTGCTGATGCATTTTCCAATCGTACATTTCCGATTGCAACTAAGGGCTTATCTGTACGAGAACGGATCATTGCTAATCCGTTCAAGCCCCATTCCGTTACGGTATCTGTTTTTGTTTTCGTATTAAATATGGGGCTGACGCCTAAATAATCTGCTACAGCGGTGTTTTCATCATCCAATTGATGGAGATACTCTATGGAATAGCCAATTGTTTTGCTTTCAAAAGCATGTACACGGCGCAGTACAGCAGGAGCGATATCCCGATTTCCGACATGGATTCCAGCAGCACTTATTTTTTCAGCTACTTCAGCATGATCGTTGATGATCAGCGGGATATGATATTTGTCGGTAATCTCTTTTAATTTCAGTGCTTTATATATCAACTCTTTGGTCGTGATCTCTTTTTCACGGAGTTGGATCATGTCCACACCTCCACGTATTGCCTGTTCAGCTACATAAAGGAAATCACGTCCTCGGCAGTCCTTTTCCGAGATCACTAAATAAAGTGGATAAGGAAACGAGGGGTGCAGGGTCATGATTGGGTGATTTTTAAATGGGTAAGAAATTCGTGTTCGGTAATGTTATAGAGCTTGTCCAGAATATGGGTCTGTAGACTTGCTGGGCCAGCACTTTCTTTTGCGGCTAATTCTCCTGCTATGCTCAGTAAACTCATTGCAGCAGCAACAGCTTCCGTTTTATTTTCAACCGCAGCAATAAATGCCGCGATCAGGGCCGATGCAGTACAACCTAATCCGGTCACCTTGGTCATCATCGCATTCCCATTCTTTAAGTATATACATGTGTTGTGGCTGATGATGATATCTGTTTCACCTGAAATACATATGATTGCGCCTGATTTGGCCTGTAGATTTTTTGCAGCATCGATAGCCTCGGTACTGATCACGGTACTATCTACCCCTTTTGTCACCACATCTGCTGTTTTTGCAAGAGCAATGATTTCAGAAGCATTCCCTCTGATGACGGTAGGCTTAAAAAGCAACAGTTGATTTAAAACAGTATCGCGATAGGAGGTCGCACCTGCACCTACAGGATCTAAAACCCAAGGTTTCTGGATTGAATCTGCTTTTTTAGATGCCATGAACATGGATTCGCTCCAGTACTCGTCCAGCGTACCGATGTTGATGACCAGTGCATGCGATAGCGTTACCATTGCTTCGACCTCAGGTTTGGCGTGTGCCATGATCGGTGATGCGCCCACTGCCAACAGTGCATTGGCGGTATTATTCATCACAACATAGTTCGTGATATTGTGAATAAGAGGCGAGGTATTTCTTACCTGAATGATGTGTTGCCAGAGTTTTTTTTCCATTCTTATATTTTTAACAATAAAAGCTTTAGGAAAAATCCATAACAACAGTCCGGATGAGTAGATGGACTGATTGCTTTTCCCTACGCCGGTGTTAGCCGGATCAGGTTCAAAGGGACTCTCTCAATTCTTTACAGAATACCCCTAAAGCGTATACAAAAGTATTGAAAAAAAATGAATTAATGGATAAGCGCCCAAACTCATCATCACAGGCTCTTTAGTACATTTCTTAAAAAGTGTGCCGATAAAGTTCCACATTGTATTTACACTTTTAAATAATTATGTTTGTAAATACCTTGTTTATGATGCGGACAGTTTATTTGTTTTTCTTGCTATTCCTTTCGCTTTGCGGTCCTTCTGTTTTTGGGCAATCGTTAGATTTTCAATTTTTTAGAAATATAGGGCTTGGAGCAAAAGCGAGTACAGTGCACTGCTTTGCGCAGGATAGCCTGGGTATATTATGGTTGGGTAGTAATAATGGATTATATAGTTACGATGGTTACTCCCTTCATGCTCCAACGTAGGCAGCATTGCACTATCAGACCTTTATTTATAGTATTGCTGTTCTTGACGGTACTCATCTTGCTTTGGGGACTGGTAAGGGTGTTTTTTTATACAATTATCGCGAAGATCGTTACGAAGTATTTCCAACTGGTGGCCCCTCAGATGTCAGGTCGCTCCTGTTAGTTGGTGATCAACTTAGCCAATAATATTATTTGGAATATCTATCGGGATCGTAGCAATAATACCTGGGTCGGTACAGATTTGGGGATGTCCCTATGGTCGAACCAACAAAAGAAAAAAAATCCGATTTATCAGTTTACCAACAGCAGCGATGGGAATCGATTTTACAAAGTATTCAAAGATCGTGCAGGAGGGTATTGGCTTGCTGGCGACAATGGTTTGATTCGGACCAAAGGATGGGGGCAAAAAGATTTTGAGAGCTATTGGTACCGGATGGATGCTGCTCCATAACGGATTATTTTTCAACATTGAATAAATTAGAAAGAAATTTCACTAACCTATTCGATTCGGCCCAAAAATATATATGATGTTTGTTCAGATAAGAAATGTCTATACCGAGTTTTGCCACATTGCAAAATCGGTACCAATCAAATATGATGATGAATTTAAATTCAGATAGCGCTTTGGTTTCATAATTTTAATCTTCACGTTTTTTACCAATAGCATTAATTTAGGGAGAGGTGTTAACCTAAAAACATCATCAATCAGAACTTGGGTTAATATGCTAGCGATTTTAAAAACTGTTACATTAAATCAATTTTGCAATTAATAACTAGGTAGGGCGATTACTTGCAAAACAATTATCAATATAGAGAAAATTTGAAAATCACCAATATTGAGTATCCTTTCTCAAATCCGAACCTGTTTTATTTTTGTAAATTTTACATTAAAAAAGTTTATATATTTACGATATTAATCTATTTTTATGGTAGCCGCAATACGAAAGAAAAATAATGTAAATATTGAAGGAAACCTTAATGCCAGGGAAACGTTGGTTTTTGCCCATGGTTTTGGTACGGATCAAACTGCCTGGGAAGGGGTAAAACAAGCTTTTAAAGATGACTATCGCTTGGTTTTATATGATAATGTTGCTGCTGGAAAAGCTGCCCCAGAAGCTTATAGCCCTGTGAAATATAATACACTGCATACCTATGCCGACGATCTCCTAGCTATTATTGATGTACTTGAAGTTGAACAGGTAACTATAATTGCCCATTCAGTAAGTTCGATGATTGCCATGCTTGCTGCAGTAAAAAAACCGAACTACTTTAAAAAAGTAATTTTTATCGGGGCATCGCCTCGTTATATCAATGATGAAATCGAGGGTTATATTGGCGGCTTCACTCAATGTGCATTGGATAGCATGTACGAAACCATGACCACAAATTATTATGCCTGGGTGAGTGGGTTTTCATCCATAGCAATGGGCAATCCTGAAAAGCCTGAACTTGGCGAATCATTTGCCAGAAGTTTAGGTGCGATCAGGCCAGATATCGCTTTGGCAGTGGCAAAAGTTATTTTTGAAGCAGATCTGCGTGCTGAACTGGAAAAATATCAAAAACCAACTTTGTTGATCCAGGCACAACATGATATCGCCGTACCTCAGGAAGTTGCCCTCTATTTAAACAAACATATTGCCAATAGCAAATTAATAGAGGTAAATGCTACTGGCCATTTCCCACATATTAGTGCTCCAGATCAAGTGATCGAAGCCGTAAAATCATTTATTAATTGATGAATGTAATGAACTGGGCCAAGCGAGCTTTACAGTTTATCTCTTGTTTGAGTTTGGAAAATACCTATCAGGATTGGTTCATAGTAACCCAAAAATGTATGGGAAACTTAAAGGAGTTAACCGAAGCAGATCAGGTTATTCTTTTAAAGCAAGAAGACGAGCTGACGGTAAGTTTTTTTAAGCTCTATTCGTCGAAAGAAGAGGGAACCTATGTGGATCCTAGTTTGATCGTACCATTTGTGGATAAACAGGATCCTTTGTATTTTAAACATACGGATAGTCAAATCCCCTCAAGTATACAAGAATTACTAAGCGGCTACGCCGCTATTTTAGTATTTCCTATCCAACTCATGGAAATAAGAAGTTATATTTTTGTTGCTTGGAATAAAGACTTTGAATTTAATGAAGATTTCAAAGAATTTGCAGCGGCTTGCTTAGCGAAAATAAAGGAAACAATTAAGCTATCTCATACCTATTACGCGCTGGAGGAATTAAAAGTAAGTTTTAATGCTATTTTACAAACTGTACCGCAAAGTATGGTATTTTTTGACGATACCGGAAAGAATAGTTGGATCAATAAACCCGCTTCCAAATTATTAGGCATTGACGACGGAAATGTGCATCCATCGGTTCTGTCGGCCGCTATGCAACAACTTCGTGCTAAAGCCGACAATAAGGAAGAAATTCTTAAACGCGGATTGGAAATTTTTAAATCCGACGAGAAAAAAATTAGCAACTGGCGTTGGTTATTTACTGACCCCGACTTAGTTGTTCTTACCGTATGCTGTACACCTACTATTTCTGAACATATAAGTGGGATGTTATGGACTTTTGAAGATATTACCCAAGAGTATTTACATGAGGCAAATCTTAAAGAGCTTAATATCCAGTTAGCTGAAAAAAGCCAGATTGCAGAGGAACAAAATCTGGCCAAATCTGAATTTTTGGCAAATATGAGTCATGAAATAAGAACACCAATGAATGGTGTTATCGGTATGACAAGTTTATTGAGGAATACCAAACTAGATGAACACCAATTTGATTTTGTAGAGTCGATCCGAATCAGCGCAGATGCACTACTGGAAATTATAAATCAAATATTGGATTTTTCCAAGATCGAATCGGGCAAACTTGAATTGGAAGAACATCCATTCTTTTTGCATAAAATTATTGAAGAAACCTATGAGCTGCTCTCTTTTAATGCGCAAGAAAAAGATCTTGATCTTCTATACATGATAGATCCTGATGTACCTACAGAGGTAATCGGAGATATGACCAGACTGCGACAGATTGTTGTAAATCTGGTAGGTAATGCGATTAAATTTACAGATCAGGGCGAAATTTTAACGAGTATTAAACTTAACCATAAAAAGGGCACTAAATATGAATTAGAATTTTCAGTAAAAGATAGTGGAATTGGGATTCCGAAAGATAAAATGCATAAGTTATTTACATCTTTTTCTCAGGTTGATTCTTCCACTACTCGTAGATATGGCGGTACTGGACTTGGGTTGGCGATTAGTGCCAAATTAATTGAGAAAATGATTGGTCGCATTTGGGTAGAAAGTGAGGTTGGTGTAGGTACAACCTTTAAGTTTACCATCCAGCTTTCTGCCAATAATACGGTTAAGACTTATAAAGCGCTTACCTATCAACAGGAATTGATAGGCAAACAGGTATTGATTATTGATGATAATTTGACTAATCTTAGGATTTTAAAAACTCATTGTGAGCAATGGGGTATGCATGCTGATGTATTTGAAAGTGGCATGGATGGTATTTTGGCCTTAGGCAAAAAATCATATGATATTGCGGTTATAGATCTGTTAATGCCGCAATTGGACGGTATCGATGTGGCTAAGCGCATCAGAGAAATATACGGAAAAGCCATTCCACTAGTTCTATTTAGTTCCGCAGGTAGTTTTCCGGAAGACCGAAAAGAAGATAAGCATTTATTTACGGCAATTCTAGACAAACCAATTAAGCAAGCCTATTTCTACAAAATGTTGCTAGAAAAGCTGGCCGTAGTAGAAATCAAAGATAAAAAACCGGCTGCAGAAGCATTGGGCACAAGATCGGCTACCATAAAGGACCAGATCAGCATCTTAGTCGCCGAGGATAATGCCATCAACCAGAAAATTATCATGCACTTGCTTAAAAATATTGGACTCTCTTGCGATATTGTATCAAATGGCATAGAAGTACTCACTTCTTTACAACGCCAACATTACGATGTCGTGTTTATGGATGTTCAAATGCCAGAAATGGATGGCTTGGAGGCAACGAGGGAGCTAAAACGTATTTATGGTAAATACAGTCCAGTAGTAATTGCAATGACTGCTGGGGCATATGAAATGGATAAAAAAGATTGTCTCGCTGCTGGTATGGATGATTATCTCACCAAACCATTTGACTTTGACACTTTAAATGCTAAATTTAATTTCTGGAAGGCGAAAATTAAAAAGGTAAGTTAGTTAATAACTGGTCCTAATACAAAAATTAACCTTCGAGCAATTGCAATTCCAAATTTCAGTAAATATTATTAAATATTCAATTGCTATAAATTGAACCAAACTCAGTAGCGTAAATAAAATTTAGGTTCAAAAAAATCCTGTTATTTTGTCTAATCATGTTTGATTGTTGAATTTTTTCACCATCTATGGATTCAAATTCAACGCTTCGGAAATATGCTCGAATGACAGCTGTACCTCACGTTGATTTTGCTTTGCGTAACAAAATAACAGTCCTTGTTGCCGAAAGTGTTAATCAGCTGAAAATCAATGTGTACACGATCCATAACAACGACACTTCCTTTAGAGAAAGCAAAGCTGTTGGCCTTTTTGCTCTCATGTACCTTACTATCGGTAATCTCCATGAAAACTGGAAGACAGCCATCATAATTCAGAAAAGTGTGCAGTTTGGCTACCCCTTATTCCTGCGAAATGTGGCCCAATCAAACATCGAAAGGCACAGAGGATCACCCTCGCATCCAAGAATACCTTACCGTTTCAAGGACCGTAATTCTTTTCGATGATTAATATCCTTATTCCATAGGCTGGAAATAAGAGCAAAATATAGATCCTTAAACAGATTATAGTCCCGGAACTCATTCATATAAGATATAATCGATTTACTACGTGCTCTGGAAATGCCCATATTACTCATGTTTCCAGTAGTACTACGTAAATCATTGCTGATATCACGTACCGAATCAGTGGATGATAAATGGCAGAATAACATGCTAACAAGGTGTGTCCAACTAGTAAGTCCTTTCTGATGTTTGTCACTATTGTAGATACTAACCAATTTTTTAAAAATATCCCGATCAATCAAGGACAAAATCTGGCTAAAAACATTTATATCTATCATGGGGTGTGTGATTTTTTCCAATTTCAAGAGAGCTATTTTTAAATAGTTAAACTCCGCCTTTTTTTCCTTTTTCCAAATCGTTTAGCACGGAACTGATTTCAGTTAATTCTAATAATAAAGGTATTTTATGATCTTTTACCTCATGCTTTTTGCCATCAATAGGAAAGTTATGGTAAATATTTTTTAGGATTAATGGGCAAACAGAATTATAATGGGTTTTTAATACAGTAAAATTGACTTCCAATGTATTCTCAATATTGGCAGTTGTTGAGTTGATTTTTTTGGAGTTGTTTGACTTTATTACTTTTTGGTTTCAACGTCCCAACTATCAATATAAACTTTTTGAGCCGTAGAGAACTCTTCATCATTTCAGTATATAGAAATTCTAAAGATAATAGGGGCAACTCCCTTGGAATCTGCCTTAGATTTACGGTGCCAGAATAGGATTTAATTACTTTTCATTTCTCAATCTTTTGGTAAAATATTTTGTTTGTTTTCAGATTATTCTTCACTACTTTAAGTCAATTTGATCTGGTATGATAGGGCACCATTTTGTATGGTTTAAGATGGTTTGAAATGACTTATTATTTTTTCAGAATTGCGGTTTAAAATATCTTTTAAACAGAAAAGGCGCAATTTCTTGTGCCTTTTGTGATCCCGCTGGGATTTATTGCGACCCACATACCCCAAACGCATGTCCGCAATGAAAAAGGTCAAACCCATCCCAACGCTTCTGTTCTCATCCCATTGGGTACAAAAAAAGCCTCACATTTCTGTGAAGCTTTCTTGTGATCCCGCTGGGAT
>NZ_DJTA01000019.1:0-3650 GCF_002440335.1 Sphingobacterium sp. UBA6320
TTTTTTGTGCGTTAAACTTTTTCTATCCTTCGGATGCAGCATAGCCCAATCTCATTGCTTTAGAACAAGCCATTCCGCTGCTGCAGTATAATCAATACCACTGACGCAGCAATGACCCCTCCTGCTGCCGCAGATAATCTATTTCACAGCCAAAGATATCGACTTGCTACGGCAGTACTGCAGACGCATCACACTTACCTTTCTTCTCCTTCATGTCCGACCTGGTTCCGGATATGGCTATTGGCGGCACGGTTCCACTTCAAGCTCATCCCCCATATCCACGCCAGGCAACTCCTGCTTTTGAAATACGCTTATAGCTCACCCCGTGAACTGCCGAAGAATCGGTGATATCCTGCTTTCTATTCATCTAGCTGATCTATCCTGCTATTCTTCAATGATATACTCCATAGGAGCTTTTTGGCTTTGAAAAAATTAAATTCGTTTTATACAGGTTTTCTAAAATCGTATAATCTTTGGATATCGAATTGAGAGATGATGGTTTGCCATGCATCATATATTTTAATGCCTAATAGATTGTTGAAAAAATCCTTATTAAAAGTAGATATGCATCTTTGTCTCTTGTTTGGTTAGTTCAGGTATGATGAGCTCAAATAGAGAATTATAACTCAAGATGATGATGTAACACAATAATGTGCTCAAGTTTTATATTCATCGTGTCGTGCAATTACTTTTATGTAACTAATTGGTTACTAGATTTACATGATATCATAAGTAAGGGATGCCATTTTGCAAACGGTTGTTTATTTTAAGCAAACGATTGCTTTGTTTTTTTATTTTTTATTATCAAATATGTAGTGTATTCTTGTTATAGAAAAGGTATACGACCGATTCTATAACTAATTATTGGACTATTGCTATCATTAGTTTTGATAATCATTACAAAGACTGTTTAGTTTGTTTTAAAATAGGTGATTTTAGAGGGGCTTTCTATAGCCCCTTTAATTTTGTATGTAAATTATATCTATCAAATATGAATTCTAATAGAAGAGATTTCTTGAAGAAAGCGGGTATCTTATCATCTGTAGCGGTGACATTACCAACTTTAAATTCCAATGTATTGGCAGCGACAAAATTCAACATGTCAGGTTATGCCGCTCCTAAAATTGATAAAGTGTGTGTAGCGGTTATTGGTTTAGGAATGCGTGGCCCTGGTGCTGTGGATCGTTTATCTTACATTGATGGAGTGGAAATTGTGGCTTTATGTGATAAACATGCAGATCGTGTAGAACGTGCTCAAGGTATCTTACGTAAAAAATCATTAAAAGATGCTAAATCTTACTCTGGTGAGGATGGTTGGAAAGATATGCTAAAAAATGAGAAGCTAGATTTAGTATATATTTGTTCGCCTTGGGATTATCATACTCCAATGAGTATTGGTGCGATGAAAGCTGGTGCTCACGTTGCCTGTGAGGTGCCGATTGCATTGACACTAAGAGATTGTTGGGAAGTCGTAAGAGTTTCAGAAGAAACAAAAAAGCATTGTATGATGTTGGAAAACTGCTGTTACGATTTCTTTGAAATGTTGACATTGAACATGACTCGCCAAGGTTTATTTGGTGAGATTTTGCATGGTGAAGGTGCTTATATCCACGATTTATTAGACTTGAATTTTGCAAAAAATGGTTATGATAATATGTGGAGATTGCGTGAAAACATCAAATTGAATGGCAATTTGTATCCAACACATGGTCTGGGACCTGTGGCACAGTGTATGAATATCAATCGTGGTGATAAAATGAACCACTTGGTTGCGATGTCTACAAATGACTTTCAAATGGGGGCTAAAGCAAAAGAATTGGCCGCTAAAGATTCTTTCTATCAAGAATTTGTTGGTAAGAGTTTCCGTGGTAATATGAATACGACGTTGATTCGTACAGAGCTGGGCAAAACGATTATGTTGCAACATGATGTTACTTCGCCTAGACCTTATTCGAGATTGCATACGCTAAGTGGAACAAAAGGCTTTGCTCAGAAATATCCTACTGAAAACATTGCTTTTGGACATAGCTTCATTACACAAGATAAATTAAAAGAATTATATACCAAATATACACCTGAATTGGTGAAATTTATTGGCGAACAAGCAAAACAAGTTGGTGGACACGGTGGAATGGATTTCATGATGGACTGGAGATTGATTGATTGTTTGCGCAATGGTCTTCCATTGGATCAGGATGTTTATGATGGTGCCTCTTGGAGTTGTATCGTTCCATTAAGTTTTGATTCTGTTAAACGCGACTCCAGAACAGTCGACATTCCTGACTTTACAAAAGGAGCATGGAAGACAAATAAACCGGTGGATATTACTTTAAACGGTGGTGGTACAACAAAAATTCGCTCAAAAGAGGGAAAAGTTAGTGGTGTTCAACTAGACGTATAATTTTTTTGTAAGCGATATAAAAAAAGAGAACAGTTAACTGTTCTCTTTTTTTATTTAACGATATTTTCAATTCTTGTTGAAAAATATCTAAATTGTATCTTTATTTGTTATCGACCCAACCTATGTGCAAGAATTCATTTCTTTTTATACCATGTTTTGTCTTGTTGACTTCATGCTTTAGTAACAGTGAACCAAAAGGCCATACTGCTGATCTTTTTGTTTCTCCAGATTCTTCACGTTGCTATATGGCAACAACTATACCCTCTCGGTTTTCTAATGCGGATACTACGTTTCACATTGTGGAAGGCTCAGGTATTGATCAGGTCAATATGATCAAGGTTGCTGGTGGTTATTTCTTAATGGGGTCTGATCAATTTGCGGATGCTAAGCCTGTTCATGAAGTTAAGATCGATGATTTTTTAATCGATGAACATGAAGTGACCAATGGTCAATTTGAAACATTTATCCAGGCAACAGGGTATGTAACTGTGGCTGAAAGACCCCTAGATCCCAAAGAATTTCCTGGTGTAGATCCTGCAATGTTAAAACCTGGATCTGCCATATTTTCCCCCCCTAAAGAAGTTCAAGGTTTAACGAACCATTTGCAATGGTGGTCTTATGTCGTCGGAGCAAGCTGGAGGCATCCTGATGGTCCAAATAGCAGTATTAAAGGTAAAGAGAACTATCCTGTGGTGCATATTGCTTATCAAGATGCCGAAGCCTATGCGAAATGGGCCGGGAAACGGTTACCCACAGAAGCAGAATGGGAATTTGCTGCACGTGCACGAACATCCAATCCAATGACCTATTATTGGGGAAATGAACTATTGGATAATGACCGCTATCTCGCGAATATCTTTCAAGGCCAATTTCCTGTTCTAAATACGAGGTTGGATGGTTATGTCGGTACTTCACCAGTTAAAGCTTTTCCAGCAAATTCAATCGGTCTTTATGATATGGAGGGGAATGTCTGGGAATGGTGTGCGGATTATTATCGTCCTGATTATTATGCTAAAAGTTCTTCCGCTAATCCTAAGGGGCCAGCTGATGCTTACGATCCAGATGAGCCAGGGGCTGTTAAACGTGTACAGCGTGGTGGTTCATTTTTGTGTAATGATCAATATTGTGAACGTTATAAAGCAGGAAGCAGGGGCAAGGGAGAAGTGAATAGTCCGACGAATAATGTCGGATTTAGATGTGTGAAAGATATTTAGATCTCGAACAATTTGATCCAATAAAAAAGCCTTCT
>NZ_DJTA01000019.1:3867-34254 GCF_002440335.1 Sphingobacterium sp. UBA6320
AGAAGGCTTTTTTATTGGATCAGAGTTTTAAGCTTATTTCGATAAGAACATCGATTTTTTAGCCACTAAATCTCTAAAGTAAGGATCATTTAAATCTTTGATGAAACGGATAGCTTCACCTGTAGATTTCATTTCTGGACCTAATTGTTTATCAACTTCAGGGAATTTAGAGAACGAGAATACCGGTTCTTTGATTGCCCAACCTTGTAACTTGCGCTCGATTTTGAAATCTTTCAATTTGTTTACGCCTAACATGATTTTTGTTGCAATATTGATATAAGGAACGTCATATGCTTTAGCGATAAATGGAACCGTACGTGATGCACGTGGATTTGCTTCGATGACATATACATTTTCACCTTTTACAGCAAACTGTATATTTAGTAAACCACTTACATTTAATGCTTTTGCTAGTTTAACCGAATACTCCGCCATTTTATCTTGTACAGCTTGTGTTAAGCTGAACGGAGGCAATACGGCATAAGAGTCACCCGAGTGAATACCTGCAGGCTCGATATGCTCCATCATACCAATGATGTGTACATCTTCACCATCACAGATGGAATCAGATTCTGCTTCTTCAGCACGATCCAAGAAGTGGTCAATTAAGACACGGTTTCCAGGAAGGTTTTTCAGTAAGTTCACTACTGCTTTCTCTAAGTCATCATCGTTGATCACGATGCTCATGCCTTGACCACCTAATACGTAAGACGGACGAACAAGAACTGGATATCCAACTTCATTTGCAACTTGGATTGCTTCTTCTGCAGATTCAGCAACACCGTATCTTGGATAAGGAATATCTAATGATTTTAATAAATCAGAGAAGCGACCGCGATCTTCAGCTAAATCCATGTTTTGGAAATCTGTTCCGATGATCTTAACACCAAGAGCTTCTAGCTGATCAGCCATTTTAAGAGCTGTCTGACCACCTAACTGAACGATAACACCTACTGGTTTCTCTAATTCAATGATTTCGCGAACATGCTCCCAGAATACAGGCTCAAAGTATAATTTATCAGCCATGTTGAAATCTGTGGAAACAGTCTCTGGGTTACAGTTAACCATGATGGCTTCGAAACCAGCTTCTTTAGCTGCTAATAAACCGTGTACACAAGAATAATCAAATTCAATACCTTGACCGATACGGTTAGGACCTGAACCTAATACGACGATTTTTTTCTTGTCAGAAGCTACGGATTCGTTTTCCTCTTCAAAAGTAGAGTAGTAGTATGGTGTTTGTGCAGGGAATTCTGCAGCACATGTATCAACCATTTTATACACGCGGCTAATACCTAGTTCCTTACGGCGATCATAAACCTCATCTTCAGTAACGTTGCCTAATAACCAAGAGATTTGAATATCAGAATAACCTTTTTGTTTCAAGGTCATAAAGAAATCTTTAGGAATATTATTCAATTGGTAACGGCGAAGTTCAGTTTCTAACGCTACTAATTCTTGAATTTGAAGTAAGTACCATTTATCGATACGTGTTGCTTTACGGATAGATTCCAGAGGAACACCTAATTCGAAAGCATCTTTGATATGGAAAAGACGATCACCACTTGGATGCTCAAGGCTATCCATGATCTCTTCTAAATTGCGTAGTTGACGACCATCAGCTCCTAAACCAGCACGGTTTGTCTCTAATGATTGACATGCTTTTTGTAATGCTTCGATGAACGTACGGCCAATTGCCATCACTTCACCTACTGCTTTCATTTGTAAGCCTAATTCTTTGTTTGCTCCTTTGAATTTATCAAAGTTAAAACGAGGTACTTTGACGATTACATAATCTAAAGTAGGCTCGAAATAAGCTGAAGTTGTTTTGGTAATTTGGTTCTGTAACTCATCCAAATTGTAGCCGATTGCTAATTTTGCAGCGATTTTAGCAATTGGGTACCCCGTTGCTTTAGATGCCAAAGCTGAAGAGCGCGATACACGTGGGTTGATTTCGATAGCGATGATATCTTCATTCTCTGGGTTAACGGAGAACTGGACGTTACAACCTCCCGCGAAATTACCAATCGAGCGCATCATTAAGATGGCTTGATTACGCATGCTTTGGTAGCATTTGTCAGATAAAGTCATACCTGGTGCAACTGTGATCGAGTCACCTGTATGGATTCCCATTGGATCAAAGTTTTCAATCGTACATATGATGATTACATTATCATTTGTATCACGTAGCAACTCTAATTCGAATTCTTTCCAGCCTAAAACTGCTTTCTCTACTAACACCTCGTGTGTAGGAGAAGCGCTTAAACCTCTACTTAAAGCAGCGTCGAACTCATCTTTCGAGTGTACAAATCCACCTCCAGTACCTGCTAATGTGTAAGAAGGACGAATAACTAATGGAAAACCAATTTCTTGTGCTGCTTCTTTACCTTCTAAGAAAGAGTTTGCGATTTTGGAAGGTGCTACACCTACACCGATATCAATCATTAATTGACGGAACTCTTCACGGTTTTCTGTTTTTTCAATTGCAGCAACATCAACACCGATAACTTTAACATCGTATTTTTCCCATAGTCCGATGTTTGAAGCTTCGATACATAAGTTTAACGCTGTTTGGCCACCCATAGTAGGGAGTACGGCGTCAATCTGCTGTTCTTTAAGAATTTCTTCAATACTTTCTACAGTTAAAGGAAGTAAATAAACGTGGTCTGCAATGACTTTATCAGTCATGATCGTTGCAGGGTTTGAGTTGATGATGGAAACTTCAATGCCTTCTTCTTTTAAAGAAAGGGCTGCTTGAGATCCCGAATAATCAAATTCACAGGCTTGACCAATTACAATTGGACCTGATCCAATGATTAAAACCGATTTAATGGAGGTGTTTCTTGGCATTATATCTAGTTCAAAAAATAAAATTTCAAAGTATGAACAAAGACAATCAAAAATGCGCTTCGAGAAGGGTATATTCCGACCGCTTTGTCGGAGTGCAAAATTACATTATTTTATTTGATTTTTTGGAATTTATTTTCAGATAAATCATTTAAACAAAATAGGGAAACAAAAAATGGAGAAGCAACTTGTTTTGAAATCGCGCTTCTCCATCATTTTGATGCTGTATTTAATACACAATCAGTTCATCTGCAAACAGAAATCCTTTTTTAGGATTTGTCGCTACAACACGAACATAACGTGCATGCTGCGGCTTTGCCAATTTAAGTTCAAACCGTTTAAATGTTAATGTCGGATCTTGGTCTGAGACATCATTTTGAACGATACCTACTTCTCTAAATGTACGACCATTTTCGGATAATAGTACTTTAAATTCTCCCGGCATATATACTCCTGGACCGGTAATTTGCATGAAGTTCATCGCCACACTACTGATTTCTTCACGGCGCTCAAAATCAACAACTACATCGAGATCTTTCAAAAATCCCTGCCATTGACCATCTTGGTATGTCAGTCCGCCTTTGATTCCATTTGTTAACGTCAATTCCTGTTGTGCAGGATAACCATCACTCCATTTGTTATTGTAGGTAACCGTTTTTCC
This sequence comes from Sphingobacterium sp. UBA6320, assembly GCF_002440335.1. Classification (NCBI taxonomy): domain Bacteria; kingdom Pseudomonadati; phylum Bacteroidota; class Sphingobacteriia; order Sphingobacteriales; family Sphingobacteriaceae; genus Sphingobacterium; species Sphingobacterium sp. UBA6320. The sequence continues at coordinate 7,376 of NZ_DJTA01000019.1, forward strand.
GATCGCTTTATGCACATCCAATTGAATCGTTTCGATCGGTCCGACTTGAGTAGAGTCCAAGAAATAAGCCGCTTTTATAATTGCTGGTACAGATAGATCAAACGAGTTGTTATAAGGAGTCGCCTGGTAGGTCGGTTTTGATCCATCTATCGTGTAGCGGATATTGCTGGCATGCAATTGCTCGGTACTTAAGGTAACGTTATTAGATCCCTTCTTTTCGTCAAATACGACAGTTCCTTTAACATTGTAGGATGGTCGATAGTAGTTGATATCAAAGTGCTGTAAGATTTTGTAGTGCGATTGCAGTCGCTTATGAAAATTTGGCCAATTTTTAAGATCCGATTTTGTCCATACCACTTCCGATAAAGCTAATGCTCTGGGAAAAGCCATGTATTCGAGTTGAAAATAGTTAGGCATATATTCTGCCCATAAGTTACCTTGAGCTCCTAATACATGTTTTATTTTATCTTCTTGAATACCACTTGGGATCGGGTTATATTCGTAGACTTTGCTGATCGGAAGATATCCACCTATGGTCTCGGGTTGTGTTCTCGGATCTGTCTGGTAGGAGTCAAAATAAAGGTGAGATCCTGGAGTCATAATCACATCATGACCGGCATTGGCCGAGTTGATTCCGCCAGATTCACCTCTCCAGCTCATGACCGTCGCACCTTTTGTCAAACCGCCTTCTAAAATCTCGTCCCAACCAATGATCTTGCGACCTTTGGATTGAACATATTCATCAATTTGTTTAATGAGATAACTTTGTAATTCTTCTTCAGATTTTAAGCCTTCTTTTGTTTTTAATGCTTGACATTTAGGACAAGTTTTCCAATGTTTTTTATCGGCCTCATCGCCACCAATGTGAATATAAGGGGAAGGGAATATTGCAATGACTTCATCCAGTACATTTTTTAAAAATTCAAAAGTTTTTTCATTGCCTATACAAAATTCTGATTGGGTATAGGGTTTGCCCGAACACGATAATTCGGGATAAATTGCCAAGACTTCTTCTGAATGTCCAGGCATCTCGATTTCCGGAATAATATTTATTCCTTTTTTAGCAGCATATTCTACTAACTCGCGCGCTTGTTCTTGTGTGTAAAATCCACCGCTGGCATTTGGCGTTCCTGCATCAACATATTGACGGCCATTATTCCACCAATCTTTCCATTTGACATGTGTACGCCACGCTGCTTTCTTGGTCAGTTCTGGATATTGTTTGATTTCTAATCTCCATCCTGCACCATCGGTGAGGTGCCAATGTAAATTATTGAATTTGTAGATCGCCATAATGTCCACAAATTTCTTCATGATATTGAAAGGAATAAAGTGTCGAGATGGGTCTAAATGAAGTCCGCGATAAGAAAAAGTAGGCTTGTCTTCTATATCTAGTGCAGCAATTTGTGTTGGATCGTCTTGTAAATAACCCAATTGGACTAATGTGTAGATTGCATTGATAACTGGAGCAACTTCATGCGCCAGTACGACGATTCCTTTTTCGCTGATGGCGATACGATATGCTGATTTGTCCAATTTATCGGAGTCTTCAGCTTTTAAGATACGAATACCTTCCTTAGGTGCTTTCTTGATCTTTTTTACAATTTCAGTGGTTAAGGATGCAATTGCAGGATGTTCGGCTAATAATTGACTCGCACTTACAAAATCTTGTGAAACAAAGATTTTGGGATGAGTCGGTATGTGATAGGTTCCTACCGCTAAGGTCAGACTTGCCGGTTTAGGGATTAAGTCGAAATTTTGTTGTGCAAATATATTCAGAGGCAACAACCCCGCTAATAGTACCAAAGTTATTGAATGGCTAAATCGCATATTCATTGGGATTAAATGTGATGTTTCACAAATATCATAAAAAAAACAATATGTTTAATACTAATGCGTACAACTAGAAACGGATATTATGATAGTATTCAAACAAATTGGCAATTAAAAATTACATTTATAATCATTAACTTTGCCTTATGATTGAACTTCCAGTTATTCCTGCAACACAAACACAGCGTAAGCCAGATTGGTTGCGTGTAAAATTGCCAGTTGGTAAAGAATACAGACATGTAAGAGGCCTTGTAGATGAGCATAAGCTACATACGATTTGTGAGAGTGGTAATTGCCCGAATATGGGTGAATGTTGGGGTGCGGGAACCGCTACATTTATGATTTTAGGAAATATCTGTACGCGTTCTTGTTCATTTTGTGCTGTAGCGACGGGTCGTCCTAAAGCAGTTGAATTGGATGAACCTGCGCGTGTTGCTAATTCTGTTAAATTGATGCAAGTGAAGCATTGCGTCATTACATCTGTTGATCGTGATGACCTGAAGGATGGTGGTTCTATCATCTGGGCAGAAACCATTAACGCTATTCGCCAAGAAAGTCCTACAACGACATTAGAAACTTTAATCCCTGATTTCAAGGGACAATGGGAAAATCTTGATCGTGTACTTGCTGTTCGTCCAGAGGTTGTCTCTCATAATATTGAAACGGTTAGACGTTTAACTCGTGAAGTACGTATACAGGCAAAATATGATCGCTCATTAGAATGTCTCCGCCGTATTTCTGAAGCAGGTCTGCGTACAAAATCAGGTATTATGCTTGGTTTTGGAGAAACTGAAGCAGATGTTATCGAAACTATGCAGGACTTATTTAATGTAGGTGTTGATATTTTAACCATTGGTCAGTACCTGCAACCTACCAAAGCGCATCATCCGGTAGTGGAGTGGATAACACCAGCTCAATTTGATGTATACAAAGAAATTGGTTTAAAAATGGGATTCAAATATGTGGAGTCAGGTCCCCTAGTAAGATCTTCATACCACGCAGAGAAACATTTGTTTGATATGCAATAGTGGTGTATATATATGTTATAAAAGCCCTAAATATGTCAATATTTAGGGCTTTTTTATGAAATAATGATTTTTAATTGGCATATTTAAAGATATGACTGCATTGGAACATTTCAAAAGCCTATATTCGATTGATGATGACTTAACGTTATTGTTTTCCCAAATTATTGAAACCAAAGAATTTCATAAGGGAGATATAATCTTTGAACCGGGTAGCTATTTGAGGTATATCTATTTTATAGAATCGGGTTTTAGTCGTATATTCTATTTCAAAAATAACAGAGATATCACCCATTCTTTTTTTGGATCGAATACATTTAGTACCGGTATAGAAAGTGTTTTTTATCAAAAACCATCTATCTTCGGTTTTCAGGCACTCACCAACTGTAAAATTTCGCTTATACCTTTTCAAACGATATATGAGTTGTCAAAAACAAATATTATTGTAAGTCAGATCATACAAAAAGTGTTATTGGGTTCAGTGATCAGCTATTCTAACCGATTTTACAATACGCAATTTCAGACTGCACTGGAGCGTTATCAACTGCTGTTGACAGAAAATCCTGAGCTTTTTCAAAATGCTTCTTTAGGCCATATTGCCTCTTATCTAGGTATATCTCAACAAACGCTATCGGTTATTAGAGGGCAGTTAGTATAATTTTTCCTTTTTAAGATATCTTAAAAATTAAACCGTAAAACATACGCACCTTTGTATTGTTAATAGTGATACTAATCGACCCTTTAAAAGAGTTATGAATATGTTAGTTAAAAAAATTTCATGCTTAATATTGTTATTGCCATTCTTTCATCAAGGGATTTCCTATGCGCAGCAAGGTATAAGTCCGCAGTTGAAAGAACCTATACAAAAGGCAATTCAGAATAATAGCGATATTAAAAATAGTTATTTAGAAAATCAGAAGACGCTTTTAGATCAGAATACTGTTAGCGGAAAATTATTGCCCCATGTGACTGCTATGGGCATGTATGGTTATCTCCATGGCACTGGTGAATTGGATCTCCCAACGAAAACTTTACCATTGCTCGGTCTGAATCTTTTTGAAGGTGCTCAGAAATTCAATGCCTCATCTCAGATAGGATTTGCAGGAGTAAATGCCACTCAAGTAATTTTTAGCGGATTACAGATCACTAATGGCAAAAAAGCTTTAGATGAAAAATATAAAGCACAGCAATTGATGACAGAGGCAGGTTATGAAGGATTGGCACAGGAGGTGGTTCAGACATTTGATCAGATCATGTTATTAAAAGAAGTGGATGCGTTGATTGCTGATTCGGAAAGAAGATTGAATAAAGAACATCTCAAGGTTATAAAAGCAATTGAAAATGGTTTAGCTATACCCTATGATCGTGATAAAATCAAACTGGCGATGTTGGAGTTAGAAAGTAAAAAAGCAGAATCCCAAAATAACCGTGAGCTTTTATATTTTAAATTAGAAGAACTGACCAAGATGCCAGTCGATAGTCTTAAGCTCGTTAGTTATCCGCTTGAGTTGGTTGTAGTAGATCCTGTACAGCCAGCTGTGGAGAACCGGAAAGAGATGCAAGCTTTGGCGAGTTCTCAGCGCGCTTATGAATATGTGTTGAAAAAAGAAAAGGGTGCACGATTGCCCCAAATCTTTGCATTTGGTAGTGCTTTTTACTTCAATGCATTTGATACCAAATTTAAATTCAAAGATGTACCGCTTATGGGAGATGTAAATCTGAGTGCCAATCATTTTCAACTGGCTCCAGGTTTTGCTGTAGGTGTAGGGGTTAAATGGGATGTATTTGATGGTAATCAACATCGCAATAATATCAAAAAAGCAAACCTTGATCTGGTTATGAACCAGAACAAATGGAATGATACGAAAGATAAGCTATTGCTTTTACAGCGTAAAACAAATTCGGATTATCAGTTGTCCATGAAAAAGATGGCTGTCCATGAGCAGCAGATTAAAATTGCCAATAATAATCTTGTTCTAGCATCAAAGCAATTTGAGGCTGGCTTAATCGATGTGACAGAAAGATTAAGTGCGGAAAACGAATTATATAAGCAATCGCTTAGTTTTTACAATCAACTGTTGGTTCAGCGTATCGCTGTTTTAGAATTATTAAAATCACAAGGAAGTCTTTATCAATCACTAGTCAAATAATTATGAGAAAATTTATATATATCCTAGTCATCGCAGCATTTATACAGGGGTGTGGTCATGATGCACCTCTCAAAAATTCTTTTGAAGGAAAGATTGAGCGGGATCAAATTGCTGTCACAACTAAGATTCCGGGAAAAGTACATCAAATATTGGTGAGTGAAGGAGATGTTGTACAAGCTGGCGACACCTTGATGATTCTCGAATTTCCAGAAGTGGAGGCTAAGTCCATTCAAGCAAAGGGTGCGCTTGAGTCTGCTGAGGCGCAATATAATATGGCTGTAAAAGGAGCAACTGATAACCAGTTGAAGCAATTGCGTGCTAAACGGGATGGACTGCGAGAGCAATATCAATTTGCTGAGAAATCATTGACAAGAATGCAAAACCTCATTAAAGATTCTTTGGTGGCGCAGCAGCAGTATGATGAAGTTTACATGAAATTTCAAGGGGCAAAGAATCAATACTTAGCAGTACAAGCGGAGTTGGCCGATGTGGAAAACGGTGCGCGTATAGAACAGCAGAAGATGGCTTTGGGACAAAAGGAGCGCGCTATTGGTGCTGTTTCTGAGGTCGATGTTGCCACTAAAGAGCGTTTTATCATCGCACCTCAAAATATGACGGTAGAAACAATCAATTTGAAAATTGGTGAACTTGCTTTGGCAGGGTATAGTTTAGTTTCGGGATATCTCATCGATGGTACATTCTTTAGGGTAACAATTCCTGAAAAACAATTGCATAATCTGACTGTTGGCAGTAAACAGACGCTATCTTTTCCTTATCTCAAGGATAAAAAAATAGCGGCAGAGGTGGTTTCGATTAAAGCTTTGAGTTCATATGCTAATATTGCGACTGCGTATCCTGATTTTGAACAGCAAGAATCATTATTTGAAGTGAAATTGAAACCGGTTCAAAAAGATGATGCGCAGCAATTGTTGACAAAAGCGACGTTTATCCTTCACCTCGATACTACAAAATAAGTATTATGCGTACATTCCTATCCTTATTAAAGCGAGAATTTCAACTCTTTTTCCAAAATAAAGTGTTGCTCATGCTTTTCGTGGGAGCGCCTATTTTATACGGTGTTTTAATTGGTGCTGTCTATCAAAAGGGTAAAGTAACCCATTTGCCTATAATCGTGGTGGATCAAGACCGAAGCCCGCTGAGTAAACAACTGATCACGATGTTTAATGAAAGTGAAGTCATTTATGTAGCTGCGATTTTGCCTGATGCGTTTAATGCAAAACAAGAGGCACTGAAACATGAAGCTACGGTAGTGGTTCAAATTCCTAAAAATTTTGATTCGGATGTGAACTATAATAGAAGCACAGAATTAACATTTTTTGTCAATGCTGCTAATACCTTGACATCCAACTATGCAAGTATGGCTGCAAATGTTTGCGCTGCAACGCTAAAGGCAGGAATTCAAATAAAAGCGCAACAGAAAAAAGGTGTTCCTGAATATGTCGCAACTCAGCAATATGAACCTTTTAAAACGACTATCATAAGGCAGAATATTAAAAGTGGCAATTATTTGTATTTTATGCTACCTGGTGTTCTTTTGACTGTACTACAACAAGTCATGATGCTTGCCTTAGCATTAAGTTTTGCTTCTGAATTTGAAAAGGGAACATTTAAAGATTTAGTCTCAAAATCGTCGAATGTACTCTTATTGATATTGGTTAAGATAGCCCCTTTCTTATTGATGTCTATTGGGATATATATCCTCTATTATGGTTTTTCAATTTTTTACCGGATGCCATTGCACATACCTATGGCACCTTTTCTCTTTGGGACCATACTATTTCTACTTGCTGTCAGCTTTATTGGCATATTGGTCAGCATCATAATCCCTAGCCAGCTTAAAGCGACTGAGATCCTGATGGTGATCGCTACACCAAGTTTTATCTTGAGCGGTTTTACTTGGCCTTTAAGTCAAATGCCGGATTGGGTCGTCCATATTTCAAAATTGATACCTCTGACACATTATTTGGAAATATTTAGGGTTCTGGTGATTGAACAAGGTATAGTGGAAAATGTGCGGTCATCTATTGCTGCACTTGCATGGACGACTGTGATTTGCTTTATTCTTTCATTTGTTTTATTATATCTGAAAGTGAAAAAAACAAAGAAAGAGGGGAGAGCACCTGCTACAAGTGATATCTAATGGGTAGGAATAGATGGATAATGTCCTTTTAGTATGCGTGTTTGCGTATACAGTTTTATCCAAGTTTCATTTTATGGGTGTCCTATTGAAGCTTTAGCACATTAAATTATTAAGAGTCAATAATTAATTTTATTGACTCTTAATGTATTGTAAATAAGTTTGTTAATTGTTTTAAAGTATGCTTTGTGGCACTTGGTTTGAGCACTTCATACCAAACGACACTAAATATCTTGATTATGAAAACAATGAAATTTTCGGTATTGGTAGCCACTTGGGTTGCTATACTCACAGTGTTCAGTCTGACATTCGTCTCAGCTCAGCAAAAGCAGCCAGAAAAGATGGTCAAAAAAACAGAGCAAAAGATGGCTCCAGCCATTCCTGTAAAACAAAATCCAGAAGTGGCAAAAGATTCTACTTCGGAAAAAAAAGTAATGGATAGAAAAATGAACAAAATGATGCCTAAACCTAAACCTCCGGGTAAATAGGTTTAAGTAAAACGATACAAAGAAGAGCAGGTTTGGCATGGATACATGTCAAACCTTTTTTATCATTTATCTGTTGTGTTAAATGTGTGTTAATTGCTTGAAGTCTAGATGTTATTGGCATTTGTTTTGAATTTATGTAACTAGTTTTTACACTTAAAAATATTGGGTTATGAATACCTTAAATTATTTTAAAAAATGGGCAGCAGTAGCTGCATTGGTTTCTATGTTTGGAATTGCAACAAGCAGTGCACAAGAAACACCTCCACATCATAAGGCAGTTAAAAAAGCAGAGAAGACGGTTAAGGATAATACAACCGTGACCAAGGAAACAGCAAAACAATCTGCTAGAAAAGAAAGTGCTGCTGCAAAAACAGAGGCTGACAAAGCTGTGAAGTCAGCAGAAAGAGCCAAATCTGATGCCGCTAAAACAAAAGTGACAGCAAAACAATCTGCTAGAAAAGAAAATGAAATTTCAAAAGCAGAGGCTAATAAAGCTGTAGAGAAAGCAAAAAGTAATGCTTCGGTTTCTACTGTTAAAATGAAAAATAGCGTTTCAGCAACTAAAAAATCGGGTACGGATAAGCTATCATCAGAGAAATATAATGGACATGCTGTATATATCGGTCCAGAAGGTGGCAAATATTATATCAATAGCAATGGTAATAAAACATATATACCAAGAAATTAATATTGTTTTGTTATAGGAGACAGATCCAGGTGTTTGTCTCTTTGACAGCTGAAAAAATTGATTTTTAACACATCAAAAAAGGCTATTCGAATAACTCGAACAGCCTTTTTCTTTTTCAAAAATCAAAATAAATGATTAGCAGTACTCGTCAAATGCTGCAACTAAATTGTCGGCAATCATTTGTGCAGAGCGACCCTCAATCATATGTCTTTCTATCATATGAACTAATTTACCATCTTTGAACAGAGCCATTGCAGGAGAAGATGGAGGATAAGGCAACATATAGTTTCTAGCTTTATCAACGGCGTCTTTTTCCATACCTGCAAATACCGTTACAAATTTAGTAGGACGTTTTTCATTTTTTACTGCCGCTTTAGCTGCAGGACGGGCATTTGCTGCTGCACAACCACATACTGAGTTTACAACGACAAATACTGTACCTTCAGTAGCGATAGCTGCATCAACTTGCTCTGCAGATTTTAACTCTTCGAAACCTACATCTGTAAGCTCCTTACGCATTGGTTCTACTAAATATTCTGGATACATAATCTTCTTTTTTAAATTTAATACTACAAATATAAGGGTTGTTAGGAGCTAAGTCAAGACATTAGTCTCAAAACAATGTCAGAATTTGAAAGCTTTCAAATTCAACGTTTTGATTTAAAGGTATTGATTGGTATTTTTGCTAATAAATTTAAAACTTAAAAAGAAGAATATATGTCATCAGTAGCAAGTACATACGTACCATACAAAGTTAAGGATATCAGCCTTGCAGAATGGGGTCGTAAAGAAATAGAATTAGCGGAAGCTGAAATGCCTGGCTTAATGAGCCTTCGTGCTGAGTTTGGTGCAGCAAAACCATTAAAAGGTGCGCGTATTGCTGGTTGTCTTCACATGACTATCCAAACTGCGGTGCTTATAGAAACTTTGGTTGAATTGGGTGCTGATGTAACTTGGTCATCTTGTAATATCTTTTCTACTCAAGATCATGCTGCTGCTGCTATTGCCGCTGCAGGTATTCCTGTTTATGCTTGGAAAGGTATGAATGAAGAGGAATTTAACTGGTGCATCGAGCAAACGTTATTCTTTGGTGAAGATCGTCAACCCTTAAACATGATCTTAGATGATGGTGGTGATTTGACAAATATGGTGTTTGATAAATACCCGGAATTGATTGCTGAAATCAAAGGTTTATCGGAAGAAACAACAACAGGTGTTCACCGTTTATACGAGCGTATGAAAAATGGTACACTTCATTTACCTGCGATCAATGTCAATGATTCGGTTACGAAATCTAAATTTGATAATAAATATGGTTGCCGCGAGTCATTAGTTGATGCGATCCGCCGTGCTACCGATTTGATGTTAGCAGGTAAAGTAGCTGTAGTGGCTGGTTTTGGTGATGTAGGTAAAGGTTCTGCTGAATCATTACGTTCGGCTGGTGTACGTGTTATCGTGACAGAAATCGATCCAATCTGTGCACTACAAGCAGCAATGGAAGGCTTTGAAGTGAAAAAATTTGCTGATGCAGTGAAAGAAGCAAATATCGTTGTGACGACTACGGGTAATAAAGATATCGTTCGTGCTGAGCATTTCAAAACAATGAAAGATAAAACAGTTGTTTGTAATATTGGTCACTTTGATAACGAGATTGATGTAGCTTGGTTAAATAGCAATTACGGTAATACTAAAATTGAGATCAAACCTCAAGTGGATAAATACACGATCGATGGTGTGGATATTATTTTATTGGCAGAAGGTAGATTGGTGAATTTAGGCTGTGCTACTGGACACCCTTCATTTGTGATGTCTAATTCATTCACTAACCAAACGTTAGCGCAATTGGAATTATGGACAAATACTGCTGCTTATGAAAATAAAGTATATACCCTTCCAAAATATTTGGATGAAAAAGTAGCACGTTTACATTTAGCGCATATCGGTGTTGAATTAGACGTATTGACCGAAGAGCAAGCTGCTTATATTGGTGTTACTGTTGATGGTCCGTTTAAAGCTGAAGCTTACCGTTACTAACATCAAATATTTAAAAATAAAAAACGCCTCAATTGCTTTCAATTGAGGCGTTTTTGTATAATAATGATTATTAGCCGGATATATTTAAATATCCATTCTTAAATTTCGGTAAACTAATCGCATGATGTATAGAAATACAATACCTGCGGATATCATGGTAAAATTGATAAACAGAAATATAATGAATGCTGATGCTGTGATGTAAAGAAAGAAAAGGATACCGTCTTTGGTACTGTGCATCTGATATATAGCCACACAAGCTAATATATAAATAAAAGAAATAATGGCTGTAACAGTCAGGTCTAAATGCAATGAATTAAATAATGTAATCATTTTTTTGTTATTTATGAATGTACTAATTTTTAAGCTAAACATTCATGAGGGCAATAGGTTGTACTTTGCAAAAGACGAAGAGTAAGCGGTACAATTAATTGTATCTCTTTACAGATTGGGATTTGTAAATTTCAAAGAATTGTGCTCATTAGTAAGCATTTGTTGTCATAAACGCGCTATAACAACGGTACAAATTTACCGTTCTAATGTGAAGTTAATGTTAAGTTTTCATGTATTTCGAAAATCTTATTTTCTGTTAATAGCTTCTAGTGCATTTTTAAGTCTTTCATCACCTAATCCGGATATGATGATATAGTTCGCCTTCAAGGATTTTAGTTCGGATTCCCACACGCCCATAAAGTGTTCGCGATGCTCAGGGAAGTCGCGCAATGGATCTTCTTCCCATGGAAGATCAATATCCATCAGGAGATAGAGGTCATAATGGCGATTGTTAATCTCCTCCTTCACGTCTTGAGGCGTATCGCCAAATAAATAATCACACCATATTTTAATGGTCATGATGGTCGTATCACAAATAAGCAAATTATTTTTTGCTAGTGGGATCAGCGTATTTTCCAGTGCTATCTGCCCATAGTACATATTGACCTCATCCTGCAAGGTATATTCATTATGTAAGTTTTTGCAATATTCTCGTGCGTATTCTGGGACACAGACAGTATCAAAATGTCGTGCTACAGCTTGTGCTATAGTAGATTTTCCTGTTGATTCAGGTCCTACAACTGCGATTTTTATTAAGTCTGGATTTGATGTGCTCATTCGTGGGTATAAAGTTAGGTATCTTGTTTGGACATTATGGCATAAAACTACGATAAGTAACTTTCCAGTCCTTATAACCTGTCCAAGCGATGATAGCAAATACGAAGTATAGAATTGCGGTCAGCAGTAGCCCCTTATGAAAATAGAGCGGAATATAGCAAATGTCAACAAAAATCCACAGGAGCCAATTTTGGAGTACTTTTCGAGTCATTAGGAATTGGGCAACAAAGCTGACTGCTGTACAAAAGCCATCTGCGTAAGGAACGTCCGAGTCGGTCATTTTCTGTAGAAAAGTGCCAAGCAAAACGGTTAGGATGACGATAATAATAAGGGTGAAGAGCATTTCACGATTTGTAAACGAGACAATCGGTTTATCATCTTCTCTGATTTTTTTAGACCAATAATACCAACCATAAATGGCTGTACTTAAAAAATAGAGTTGTAGTACTGCGTCACCATATAGTTTACTATGATAGAAAATATAGGCATAGGTCAGCACGCTGATCACACTGATGGGCCAATTCAGGATATGTTGTTTGGCTGCGAGATAGACACATAGAAAACCGGTGATGGTGCCAATCCATTCGAGCATGGTGGTCTGGGCAAATTGTTGAAAAATCTGCTGTATAATTGCAGGCATAGCTTTCGTGTCTTTAGCAAGTAAAGATACAAATTTAGTTTTTTCAAAAATTTTATCAGTTAAAGTCAATCGTTATTTTCTACTGACATGAGTTGGATATCTTTAATATTCTGCCGTGTTAAGTTATTTATTAAAATAAATGGTCAAATCCACCAGCTCTATACCATGCTAAACTTCTATAATAATTGTGCAATGGACCTTCATTTTCAGAATTCGGGATATAGCATGTAATGCCACCATTATTTTTTATAGTATATCCATTAAAAAATGGAGTATTTGCTTTATAAAGAGCAGTTTTTCTAAGCTGTTGTACGAGCTGTTGTGTATGAATTAAACCAAAATTTTGAATAAAAAAATCTTCCAAATCAAAAGCAATAAGCGGATTGGTTATTTTATCAAAATCCATACGTTGAATCTCGCTTCTTTTTAAATCTTGATATGGTGAATGAAAGGTAGACAACAGCTGTTTTGAAGTTTTTGCAAACTCTGTTAACTGTTTTGCGTCAATAACTGATATTGTAGCTGAGCGTAATAATCCGCTTTTGGCGTTATAGTAATCATAATATTTTTGAGCAATTTCTTTGTAAGCCTGAAAGTTTTCTCCGAAAAGATTTTTGGTCAGGATCTGGTATGGCATTCCACTGGCGATTACTTCTGCAGGAGAGGATATAAAGTATTTTGCTTTGTCTTTTATTTCATAAAGCACTTCGATGCTAGCCATAGAACAAGCGTCGAATAATATGAAATCGTATTCACCATATAAAGCATGATTTAGATCTTTTATATCCATGGAGCTGCCATTATCATCACCGAATGATTTTACTTTTATCGATCCATGATCAGGCGGTATCCAACCGCTAGCATGAGACCACAGGATTAATCCAAAACTTTGGGATGGATAGGTGGTTTTAATGTCCTCTAGTACCTGCCGCATAACCAGAGGGTCTGATGAGTTGTGGGGCAGATATTCTTTAATCTTTTGGCTTTTAATTTCAGGACTATTATCTGCTGATATTTTATATAGTGCCGGATTGGCACCTCGTATTGTCGTATATACAATTAGATTGCCATTGATATCTCCGATAGCTTCTTCCATCTGGTTGATATTCGTATAGGCATCGTCCGAAAGGTTGTTATTTGCGGCCAAATAAGCAATCACGGTTCTTGATGTAGGGCTTGTGGGTATTGGGTTAGTACGTTCTTTTGTACAAGAGCATAAACAGAATATGATTGCGATAAGGTATAAACCGACTGTCAATAAACGCATAGGTATATAGTTAGAGTGCAATTAAATAAGGAAGTTCTTAAGAGTCTTCTTTGTCTATGTTACTTTTAATGATCATCAAAATTATAATCAGTACAAATGACAGCATCAAGTATAGGATGGTTTTAAATAATTCGATTTCCATAATGAATGTAGATTAAAAAGTAAAGAAGGTGGAGTTATCCACCTTCTTTTTTCTATTTATAATGGTTAGTTGTTTGGATTTACAACGATGTAGACTAGTTTTTCAACTTCGTCAATAGTCTGTGCTTGTCCTTGGTTCCACTTGTTATGAACTTTTACTTTGTACACGAGTGTAATCGGCTGTTGCAGGTTGGCACCATTGTTTGTCCATACTGCATTGTCTCCAGATACCGTTGCTGTTGCACCACTTTGTAGAGTAAGCGCTGTATGCCCTGCATTATTTGTGATAATACCTGCGTAGGCACCTACGAAACTTGCATCAGTCAGGCGGTAAGGAGTTATGGATAGAGTATTCGCAATTCCATTGTTTGTCGTGCTGATACCATATGCTGATTTAAGGTTTGCATTATTTACATTATTTGAACTAGTCAGGCCATCAAATAAATAGATGAGGTCATTATTGAATGTGCTGATGGAAATTGCTCTGCGTAGATCAAATGTAGAAGTGTTAGATCCTGAAACTTCTTTATCTTTCATCGCTCTATAAGGTGTGCGAAGATCAATTGGTTTAACTGGATTCACAAATTTAACATTGAAGTTTTCTGTTTTGTAAACGGCACCATTTACTTTGGTCGTTAACGTTAATACGACCGATCCATTATTAACCTTGTCTCTTGCCGCAGCGTTATTTGCGTTGAGCTGGACTTCTGCAGTTGCATGATTGGTTCCATTGATGATGGTGATACCTGGGTAGTTGGTATTATTGATACTGTATTCAAAAGTTGTCAGGGGTTTGTTTGCTCCTGATTGTGTTTGGATACTCCAGTAATCCCAAAGGTTTGCATATAGTTGCCAATTGTTTCCTCCGATATTTCTACCATTGATCAATCCATAGGTCTGTGCATTATCCCAGAATGGTAAATCTTTGACTAATTTATCGATGAGATTACCCGTTACATTAACTTTTACCGTAATGTTTACCACAGGGTCTGTTGATACCGATGAGATATACTTCCCTGTTAAGGTATATTGACCAGGCATTACAGTATTACTGATGGTTACTTTTCTAGTGGTGGCCTGTGTTGTTGAATTCATATCGGCATGGAATGTAAATCCGGGAGGAAGCATATCTGGCACAAAAGTATAAGTGGTGTGGAAATCTGCGGCCGATTTGCCAGTCGTACTGTATGCTACGTCCATAGAACTTTGTGGACTACTCCATACAATATCTTCTGATACCGAAGGTGTACTTACAACATCGTGTGTGATAGCACCGCTCAAGTTTATTGCTTGTGGAGCGGTCTGTGTATAATTGACCTTGACATAGCGAGTGGCAATTGCCTGCGTAGTGCTAGCTGTTGCATATAATTTTACCTGAACAATTGTATGGTTATTAAGTGCTGCTGTATTATAATGTCCAGGAGTCGATTCTTTTACAGTAATCTTTCCTGTGTTTGCATCTATATTTAACCAATTGGCTTCAGTTGTATTTGGATGTGCCAAGGCAAAACGTAAATCATATCCGGAAAGGCCATTGTCATCCATGGAAACAATTTTCCCGCCCACTTGTGTGCGTGCAAAAAATCCTCTTAGATCTTTTTCCAATTCTATACCACCGATATAAGTTGTACGTCCGTCAATGTTATTTTCGGCATTGTTGAAGACATGTAATGTATAATGGGCGATAGTTTTGTCGGCAGCGTCTGTAGCACTAAGTGAAGTTGCAAGATTGTTAGTGGCTCCTTCTGTAAATGCACTACCATTAAAATTTGGATTCACACCCCCTGCTAGTTCATATTTGAGGGTAGGTTTCACAGCTTTTTCTATGGTTACTTCATCGGCTTCAATGATCTCTTCTTTTGCTAGATTGTATCCTGAAGCTGCAAATCTTTGGTTGTCGGCTATTTTACTATGTGTGTTTTTCAACTGTAAGGCCACGAAAAGATCGTTGTCGTCTGATGCTTTAGGGAAAATAGTATTTGAATTTTCGATTGGTTTGACTCTAACCGTTATATCACCAAATGTTTTCGTCGTACTGCTTATTGAGAAAGCTGCAGATGGTGCTTCTCCGGAAGATCTAAATGTAACTTTTTCAGCCTTTTGTGTCAGTAGTCCTGTCGCTATATAATTTTCAGTCGCGACTCCAAATGGATTTAGATTATACTTAATCTCGGCCTCTCCCTGCATCCAGGTTATTCTTGATCCATCATGATCAACGATCCGTGGAAAGAAAATGACAGGGGAATTGTTGTTTGTGAATGCAGGAGATAGCGTTAAACTTGAAACTGATAGTGCTTCTTTGGACAAGAAAACAGTTGTAGATAATCCACTTTCATCTGTAATTACAATATTGTAACCACCATTGATTTCCATTGCCGCGATTTCTCCAGTATAGGCAAGTACCTCTGGAGATACGGCTATACCATCTATAGCCCAGACTTTTTTACCATTTTTTTCGATGATAGAGACTACAGATGCAGGTGTACTTGACTCACCTTTTGCTTTAACTCCTGTCTCTTCGTAGGTCAAACCTCCATCCGTACTTATTTCCCACATATCATCTTTAATGCGAAACATAGTGCCTGGTTTACCATCAGAACCATTTTTGATGGTGTAAGATAAGCTGTTGCCATCAGGTCCTTTTAAAGAAATATTAAATCCATTGGCAACTGGTGTAATGTTGGTTACAACATAGTTTTTAGCTAGATCTTGTAATTTTGTTTGTAATGCATCAATATCTGATTGATGTTGATTGATGCTGTTTTCAAGACGATTGATGTCATCATCGTACTTTTTACACCCTTCGAATACTACTGTGCTGGAAAGTAAAAGGGCCAAAGCTACTTTGGATAAATGTTTAATTTTCATAATTTTTTTAATTGTTTTTTGACATGACCGAAGCGTTTGTCAGTCTTGAGGTTTTAATTCTTCTGATTTAAAATTTCTTGTACATGGTTTACATGTTGTTAATAATTGTTTTATAAACTGGTTTCAATATTGAAAGCAAAAATACAATATAATATTGTATTGTCAAATTGTTTTGAATATTTTTATGAAGTGATATATTATTAAAGGTTAGGATGAAGTATTCAAGATGACAGGAGACACTGGATCGCAATGTTATTTATAGATTTGAATTTTAATTTGGATTAATTTTTCCTCTTGTTGATCGGTTGTGAACTTAATTTGTAAAACCGTCTTTTCTCTTTTTATAAATTTTTTATTGTGCGCTGTGATATTTTTAATTTTTGAAATAGCATCAATTTGTGCACTGCTGCTGTTTAAAATAGCATATAATTTTTTAATTGCTTGAGGTGTAATGCAATTAGAGATTGCAGTTTGATTTTTATCGCAGGTGGTGCTTGGCTTTTTTTTTACTTCTTTTTTTAGTGACATAACTTAGGTATCTAAAATGTTGGCCTAGATTTTTTTCATGGTTATCAACCGCTAAACTTAAATGTCATAAGTATGAACGGCTGCTACTGGTTAGTTTTATTTACTGTATTTTGCTATGAAAAGGTCCATAAGTATACGGTAAAGATTAATCATACATTGCAATATTACAATATAATATTGCAATATCAAAAAAATTTATTTTGACAGTATTGATAGCTCATTTTAAGATTTGACTTTCTTTTTCGTATTATTGTTCTTTAAAAAATTACTGTATATTTAATACTATGACTAGTTGGGAAAGATTGGAGCAGATTATTGAACATTTGGGGCTCAATGTTAACTCCTTTGCAAAGGCGATTGGTTTAAATCGTTCGGAACGACTATATCAAATTAAAAAGGGTAATTATACGATCAGTAAAAACCTATCTGCAATTATTTCTAAAAAGTTTCCTGAGATTAATGAAGGATGGCTTCTTACGGGCAATGGTAGTATGCTGGAGTCGTCTATATTGCTTAAGAAAATTCCACTTTATTCTGTTAGCTTAGAGGATTTGCCTGAGGATATGCACAATCTCACTCCAACTGAGGAATTGGATATACCTATTTTATCCGGAAGTGATTTTGCTATTGTTAATAATGGAGATGCTATGTCTCCAGAGATTGTGAATGGAAGTGTGGTATTTGTACGGCGTGTTGATATGGACGCTGTTCTTTATGGAAATATCTATTTAATAGTTTCGGAAAAATTTAATGTAATTCGCTTTGTGCGTGAATATAATGATGAGGTATGGAGGTTAGTAGCGAAGAATGTTAAAGATTTTGATGATATTCTGTTGAAAAAATCTTCCGTTCAAAATATTTATAAAGTTAAAGGAGTATTATCTCTGATGTCCATGTAAAGAAGTCGTTATTTGATCTTGACTTACCTGATGTTCTTATTTACGTATGTCCAATAAGAATAGACCTCTTGATGTCCAATCTTCGAGCTTTTTATTTAAGTCCATAGTATTGATATTGGATTGATCCATTAATTGTTTCTTTACATTATCATTTGCTCACAGGTTCTTTTTAAAATCAAATCTAGTATTTGATTTTAAATGAAATTGTTGACGCCATTATCAATCCATATTTACTGCACTTGCTTATTGGCACAAGTAGTACTGGCAAAAGATTCCGGCTTTGCCTTAAATACAAAACCCATTCCCATAATGTAACCCATCGCCTCTTTTAATGCAACATTTGACTGGAAATTAGGATTGGTGTTGATGTCGGCGTGAACTTCTAGATCGACTTGGTACTGTTCTAGAAGTGGGCATAGTTCGTAAGCAACTTCGATTGATTTTTGAACTTCCAGTAGCATGCGCTCTTTAATGCCCATCAGGTGAGTTCTTTTATCTTTATGAACAAACATAAAGCCACCTCGGTGTTCTCGGAGGAAAACAATGACTGTAGCAAAATCGATAGTTCCTCTTTTTATTTGTGAATCTGTTCCGATATAGACTTTGAGTTTATTGCCCAGATCTATTTCTTTTAAGATATTGGTTTCAACAGCATCCCATATAGATGTCTTGATGCTTTCGCCATTGTATTTCTGCCAAGTCATATAAAAATAAGTTAGTTTGTGTATGTGCGTATTTCATTTTGTTGATTAAATTTACTGATATATAATGTGTTAAGAGCAATGCTCCGTATTAAGTTTTTACTATTAAATTATAAAGATTAGTGCTTACTCCCGTAAGCAAGATCTCCTGCATCTCCTAATCCTGGTACGATATAAGCTTTGCTTGTCAATTCATTATCAACTGCTCCTACCCAAATGATTGCTTTGGGTAAAAATGCTTGAACATGTCTTATTCCTTCTTCTGAAGCGATGGCAACAACAATATGCAATTCTTTGATCGCATAATCAGCCAATAGGTCTTTGCAACATAATACGGCACTTTTGCCAGTAGCAAGCATCGGATCTGCGACAATAACCACTTTGTTGTCAAGATCCGGAGTATTGACATACTGTTTATGTATTTCAAATTCACCGCTCTTCTTGGTATGGCGATATGCCGCGATAAAGGCACTGTCTGATCGGTCGAAAACATTTAATAATCCCTGATGTAAAGGCAGACCAGCTCGAAGAATTGTCGCTAAAACGGGGTGTTCAAGGAGCATCTGTGTATTCGCGATACCTAAAGGAGTTTCCACATCTGCGGGAGCGTAAGTCAATGTTTTACTGATCTCATAAGCGAATATTTCTCCTAGGCGTTCGAGATTGCGACGGAAACGCATACGATCTTTCTGAATAGTAACATCACGTAATTCTGCAATGTATTGATTGGCGATGCTGTTTTGCGTACTTAGGATGTTTAGCATATGGTGTAGATTATAGTGATTATAGCAATTTACACAAATAATCTCAATTTACTGTTTGATTAATGATAAAATAGTTCAGGTATTTTGTCCCCTACGTTATTATACAAATGCCTCATTTATTTTGATTAAATTTGTCATACTTGAATAGGATTTTATGAAGTTTCAACTTACATCTGAATATAAACCAACTGGAGATCAGCCTACTGCTATCAAAGAATTAGTACAAGGTTTGAATGAAGGGGAACAGTACCAAACACTTTTAGGGGTGACGGGATCGGGAAAAACTTTTACAGTTGCCAATGTCATCCAGCAAACCCAAAAACCGACTTTAATACTCAGCCATAATAAAACCTTAGCAGCGCAGCTCTACGGAGAATTTAAACAATTTTTTCCTGATAATGCTGTCAATTACTTTGTCTCGTATTACGATTATTACCAACCTGAGGCTTTTATAGCATCATCCAATACGTATATTGAAAAGGATCTGGCCATTAATGAGGAAATCGAGAAACTGCGTTTAGCTACGACTACAGCCTTGATGTCCGGAAGGCGTGATGTTATTGTGGTTTCTTCTGTTTCCTGTATCTATGGTATGGGTAATCCTGAAGATTTTTCACGGTCCATATTTCGCTTTGCAATAGGAACGGTTATTTCTCGAAATGCTTTTTTACATCGTTTGGTCGAGATTTTATATGCGCGTACGACTACGGAATTTAAAAGGGGAACGTTTCGGGTGAAAGGAGATACGGTTGATATTTATCCTGCATATCTAGATTTTGCTATCCGTGTTTCATTTTTCGGGGATGAGATTGATGAGTTAAGTGAGATAGATCCGTTGTCGGGAAAGACCTTAAATAAAATGGAGGATCTTGCTCTTTTCCCCGCCACACTATTTGTTACACCAAAGGAAAAGTTCACCTCGACGATCTGGGCTATCCAAGAAGAGATGGTGCAACGCAGAACACAACTGGAAGATGAAGGGAAGATGCTGGAAGCAAAACGTCTGGAAGAACGGGTGAACTATGATCTGGAAATGATGCGCGAGCTTGGTTATTGTTCTGGAATTGAAAACTACTCCCGATTTTTTGATGGTCGTGAACCTGGGATGCGCCCGTTCTGTTTATTGGATTATTTTCCCGAAGATTATTTACTTGTTATCGATGAAAGCCATGTCACGATTCCGCAATTACGGGCGATGTATGGTGGTGACCGATCTCGCAAAATTGCTTTGGTAGAACATGGTTTCAGATTACCTGCGGCGCTAGATAATAGGCCTTTGAATTTTCCAGAATTTGAATCCCTGACCAATCAAACCATCTATGTTTCTGCAACTCCGGGTGACTACGAACTGCAACAAACAGAGGGTGTTTTTGTGGAGCAGGTGATCCGTCCAACAGGTTTGCTAGATCCGATCATTGAAGTACATCCGGCAATCAATCAGGTAGATGATTTTCTGGAAGAGGCTGACAAGGCCATTAAGGCAGGTGGACGTGTGCTAGCCACTACGTTAACGAAACGGATGGCTGAAGAGCTGACCAAGTATATGACGAAGTTAAATATCAAAGTTCGTTATATCCACTCTGAAGTCAAGACATTAGAGCGGGTGGAAATCTTACGTGGATTGCGTCTCGGAGAGTTTGATGTGCTGGTCGGAGTAAACTTGTTAAGGGAAGGACTCGATTTGCCTGAAGTAACTCTTGTCGCGATATTGGATGCTGATAAGGAAGGTTTTTTACGTTCTCAACGATCATTGATTCAAACGATCGGACGTGCTGCCCGTAATGATAAAGGACGGGTGATCATGTATGCCGATCGGATGACTGATAGTATGACCTTGACGATTGATGAAACCAATCGTAGACGAGAGAAACAAATGAAATATAATGAAGAGCATCATATCACTCCGCGCACTGTCGGTAAAACGAAAGCGGAAATTATGGAGCAAACCTCTGTCGCAGATTTTAATGGTTTAGAACAACAAATATATGTTGAACCGGATCCATCTGTAGCAATTGCTGCTGATCCAGTCTTGCAATATTTGGGAGAAAAAGAGCTTAAAAAAGCGATTGATACCGTTCGTAAGAAAATGGAAAAGGCAGCTAAAGAGATGGACTTTTTAGAGGCTGCCAAACTTAGGGATGAAATGTTCTCGCTAGAGAAAACATTTGATGAACGATTTAAATAAACATAGCATTTAAGGAGTGCCTGTAGCATCATATGCTGTATAGGGCACTCCTTATTATTTTTTCTATTATTCTTTTTCTTTATATAAAACGGTATTGCCTTTTATCAGCGTCCAGCAATGCTGATCCTGCATTAATTTATAATCTTTGTTTTCATACTCATATGCACGGACATGTTTGAGCACAATACTTTCAGGGCTTTCTTTTACAAAAACTTCTGCCGCTTGTTTCTTTCCGTCAACGATTAGGAAAGCTGCTGTTTGATAACTTTCTTTATTATCGATAACGTCGAGTTGTATTTGTTCGAAAGGGCGTACGCAGCTATCTTTTAAGGTTGACCACGTGTAGCCTGCACTTGCTATACAACCGTGAGCATCTTTGTCTGCTCCAACTAAGGGAGTCTCTGGAGATTGTGATGCTTGTTTGTTCTTGGATTGACAAGACATAAACATAATCGAAGCAACCATGACCATATTAAGTAAATGTTTCATATGTTGGTGTTTGTATTTCAGGTATTCCTACATAAACTGTACCATATAAAATATACTTATTTGGTCGATTTTTTTTATAAACCTTTCTTTTGTCAAAAGGCTTCATTATTTTTATAAGAATAAGTTAATACCTAATCAACTAAACAAAATAGATACATGAAAAAGCCAATAATTGTCATCAAGTTTGGCTCGGCTTCCATTACTACTTCGGATGGCGAAGTAGATGAACGAACCCTATTAGAAATTGCAAGACAAGTAGCTCAACTACAGCCCTATTATAACATCGTTCTGGTCTCATCAGGTGCTGTTGCAGCCGGTAAAAAGTTTTTAACCCGTTATGCGGGAACACTGTCAGAGCGTAAAGCGGCTGCAGCGATTGGAAATCCGCTATTACTACAACTATATAGCACTTATTTTAAACCTTTTAAAATTGCATTGGCCCAAAGTTTATGTGAGCGTCAGCATTTTGCCAATAGGAACCAATTTGTGCAATTGAAAAGCACGTATGAGACGTTATGGAAAAATAACATTATTCCAGTAGCTAATGAGAATGATGTGGTGAGTAATAAAGAATTGAAGTTTTCTGATAATGATGAGCTTGCCACCTTAATTGCGGTTGGATTTGGTGCTGAACAAATCTTATTTAGTACTTCAGTACTTGGAGTTTTGGACGCAGAGGGCAACGTTATCCCAGAATTGAAAGTGATTGATAAGGCCGCGCTTTCATTAGCGCGTACAGATAAATCTTCAGTAGGTCTGGGGGGTATGACTTCTAAATTAAATTTTGCCCGTTTGGCCAATCAGATGGGAATTCGGGCCGTTATCTTTAGTATGCAAACGGAAAATGCACTGCTGAAAGCCATAAAAGGTGAAACGGGTACTATCTGTTTGGCTCAACCAAAGAAAGTCTCTTCGCGCAATAAGTGGCTGGCCAGCGGTAGTTTAATTAAAGGAAAAGTCATCATCGATCAGGGTGCAGTGGAAGCGCTGTTACAACGGAAAAGTCTGCTGCTGGTCGGTGTCAGGGACGTGGTACAGCAATTTGAAGCAGGAGAGGTTTTTCAGGTTTTTGATGAGGCAGAAAATATTGTTGCCGTTGCCAAATCAAAATGGGATGCTGGAGATTTAATAGATAAAGAGAAGCGGACAGATATTGTATTGGCGCATGCCGATGATATCGTATTGTTATAGTATGGAAAATATCACAAGACAATTAGAAGCAGCACGGGCTGCTACCCGGGATATCAATCAATTGGATTCGGGTAAAAAGGAAATGATCTTACAGGATCTAGCAGATGCTTTGTTTAGTAATGTTGGTGCTATTCTTACAGAAAATGAAAAGGATGTGCAATTAGTAGATATCGATGATCCCAAAAGGGACCGTTTGATTTTAAATGAGGATCGGATAAAGGCATTAGCTAAAAGTGTGCTCGATGTCGCTCAGCTTCCTGATCCATCCGGTCAGCTATTAAGCAAGCAGGTATTGGAAAATGGATTGTTGTTGGAAAAAAAGGCTGTTCCTTTAGGAGTTGTTGCGGTTATTTATGAATCAAGGCCCAATGTCACGATCGATGTTGCGGCGCTTTGTCTACGATCGGGCAATGTCTGTTTGTTAAGGGGAGGGACCGATGCTTTTCATACCAATACTGTATTGATTGAAATCATTCAGCAGGTATTGCTTAAAAATCAGCTAAATCCAAACATTGTCCAACTGCTTCCAACAGATCGCAAGTTTGTGCAGGAATTGCTTACGGCAACGAAGTATGTCGATATCATTATACCTCGCGGTTCACAATCGTTGATTGATTTTGTTCGCGCTCATGCTAAAGTTCCCGTTATCGAGACAGGAGCAGGGGTGTGCCATACGTATGTGGAGCAATCTGCTACCATTGATAAAGCAGTTGCTATTGTTGCTAATGCAAAAATATCAAGACCATCAGTATGTAATGCCCTGGATACGGTATTATTGGATGCGCCAATTGCGGATTTATTTCTTCAGCATATTATTGTCCCTTTTCTCGAAGAACAGGTGGAGATTTTTGCAGACGAAAAGAGTTATGACATTTTGAAACAACTGCGCTATCCTTATTTGCAAAAAGCGGATGCTGCTGATTTTGGACGTGAATTTTTGGATTTAAAATGTTCCATAAAAGTATTAGATGGGCTTGATGCTGCCTTGGAGCATATTGCGACTTATTCTTCCAGACATTCAGAATGTATCGTTTCTAATGATGCTGAAAAATTGGAACGATTTATGAATGCTGTGGATGCCGCTGCTGTATATGCAAATGCTTCTACCAGATTTACAGATGGTGGAGAATTTGGTTTAGGAGCAGAAATTGGTATTTCTACACAAAAGCTTCACGCGAGAGGACCTTTTGCTTTGGAGAAATTAGTGACTGAAAAGTGGTATGTAACAGGTAATGGACAAATAAGATAATATGGGAATAAGATTTGAAAGTAATTCATTGTTGAATTGGACAAATGAAATGGGTAAGTTTTTGAGATTACTTGTCGATGAGCAGCATGTGTTTGATGAACCATCTTCCCTCGTATTTGATAAAGCCTATGGTGAGTTTTTTAAAAATAACCGCGATAATTTTCTTAAAATAAGTGGGATAGAAATGTTGCAATATGCAAAAGAGGAATTGGATGTGGAGCAGATCAGACCTTTAGCATTGGTTTTGATGCATGATGGCCTGAGAAGTCCAGCTAAAGAACAGCAGCATGAATTGCTTTCGAAAGCTAAGCTGTTATTAAATTATGTGATGAAAGAGACATCGAATTTTGCTTTTGAGGATTATGGGTACTTGGCAACAATAGACAGTAAACTTTCTCAATAAAGTGCCATACATTGGCTGATCTTTTCTATCCAGTCTCTGTAAAACAAAAGGGAACAATTTTGTTCCCTTTTGTTTTATTTATTTTAAGATTTCTCTCGCAATGACCAATCGCTGTATTTCAGAAGTTCCTTCGTAGATTTGGGTTATTTTTGCGTCGCGCATCATGCGTTCCACATGGTATTCCTTTACGTATCCGTAACCTCCATGGATTTGTACCGCTTCAATACTTGTTTTCATCGCTACTTCTGAGGCATGAAGCTTGGCCATCGCAGCCTCTTTACTGTAAGGCAATTCCTGATCTTTGGTCCAAGCTGCTTTATAAGTGAGTAGCCGTGCTGCCTCTATTTCAACCTCCATATCCGCGAGTTTAAATTGGATCGCCTGATGATCAGAAATCGGTTTACCAAAAGTTTTACGTTCTTGGGCATATGCGAGAGCGAGATCATACGCACCAGCCGCTATACCCAGTGCTTGTGCTGCGATACCAATCCTGCCACCATCTAAAGTTTTCATCGCAAATTTGAATCCGAATCCATCTTCTCCGATCCGATTTTCTTTGGGGACTTTGACATCTGTAAATAAAAGCGAATGTGTGTCCGAACTACGGATTCCTAATTTATTTTCTTTTGGTCCAATGGTAAAACCAGGCATACCTTTTTCTACAATCAAGACATTGATACCGCGATGTGCTTTTTCTGGATGGGTCTGTGCTATGATGAGATAGATATCGGCATTTCCGCCATTGGTAATCCAATTTTTAGTTCCATTTAATAGATAGTGATCTCCTTGATCTATTGCTGTTGTATGTTGGGAGGTTGCATCGGATCCTGCTTCGGGCTCAGATAGGGCAAATGCGCCCAATTTTTGGCCGCTGGCCAGTGGTTTTAAGTATTTTTCTTTTTGCTCCTCTGTGCCGTAAGCTTCCAGTCCATAACACACCAGTGAATTATTAACAGACATAATTACAGCAGCAGAAGCATCGATTTTTGCAATTTCTTCCAGCACGAGGGTATAAGCTAGCGTATCTAAGCCGGCACCCCCGTACTGGGTGGATACCATCATGCCCATGAAACCTAATTCGCCCATTTTCTTGACCTGCTCATAAGGAAATACTGCTTTTTCATCCCTTTCGATTACACCAGGTTTTAAATCGTGCTGCGCAAAATCTCGTGCAGCTTCCTGAATCATTTTATATTCTTCGCTTAATTCAAAATTCATAATGCGTACATTGGTAATGGTTTGTAAGTAAATATACTTATTTTTTATTATGCTTGCATAATAAAATATTATAAATTTTTGTTAACAATTGTAAAAAAATAAGCTTTGACTTTGTTATGAATAAAAATCTACTATATTTGTAGAGTATATAGTGTATAACTTAAAAAAAATAGATATGAGTTTAAGATTAGGAGATGAAGCGCCAAATTTTAAAGCGCAAACAACCATAGGAGATATTGATTTCCATGAGTATATTCAAGATAGTTGGGTTGTGTTTTTTTCTCACCCTTCAGACTATACACCTGTATGTACCACTGAACTTGGGCGTACCGCAAAATTAAAATCAGAGTTTGATAAAAGAGGTGTGAAAGCCATTGCTCTAAGTGTTGATCCTCTAAAGGATCACTTTGCTTGGATTGAAGATATTAACGAAACACAGGATACAACGGTTAATTTTCCCATCATTGCCGACGAAGATCGACATGTATCTGAATTGTATGATATGATTCATCCCAATGCATCTGCTACGGTAACGGTACGTTCTGTATTTATAATTGGCCCAGATAAAAAGATCAAATTGACATTAACTTATCCTGCATCTACGGGACGTAATTTTGATGAGATCTTACGTGTGATCGATTCTCTACAGTTAACAGCAGATTATTCAGTGGCGACACCAGCTGATTGGAAACATGGTGAGGATGTGATTGTGGTTCCAGCAATAAAAACGGAAGACATTCCTGCAAAATTTCCAAAGGGTTTTAAAGAAATCAAACCGTATCTGAGAACGACACCGCAACCAAACTTATAGGGCTTATCAGAAATTGTCATATAAAACAGAAGGGATCAA
>NZ_DJTA01000019.1:34517-106099 GCF_002440335.1 Sphingobacterium sp. UBA6320
TTGATCCCTTCTGTTTTATATGCCTGATTGTTAATTAATACACCTTTACCATGTATATATAATCTTGTATTCGCTTGATCTGTTCTGTTCGTGAAAGTCCAGAAAGCATGTTTTTCTTATTCAATTTTACCTGACCCTGTAGGGAGTCTGCCGGAATTTCATCCAATGCTTTTAAGATTGATTTTGTTTTGATCGCAAAAGCAGCTCCGTCGATACCTCTCTGTTTACCAGAGATAATTCCGATAACATTACCTTTTGTATCCATCACTGGACCGCCACTATTTCCTGGATTCACCGGAATTGAGATTTGATACGCGATGGTATCTCCTGCATATCCTGTTGCAGAACTCAAATATCCTTGGCCATATACGGCTTCATCACGAGGGAAACCGATGGTGTAAATATCTTCACCTAAATCAGATGCTCCGGTTTTAAACGTATAAGGGAGTGCCTTGCCTTTTTTAAAGCTAGCATCTTCTATCAATAGGATCGCTAAATCATTGGCTGCATCTGAATGGATCACTTGTGCTTTATACGATTCTCCCTTATTATTTTGCAAATAAATAGAATCGGCACCGCTTACTACGTGGTAATTTGTCACCACATAACCGTTATTGGAAACCATAAAACCTGTGGCTCCAAATTGGCTAGCTGAGGCTTCATTTGCTTTTGTAGATTTATTGTTGATATTTTTAAGTGCAGCATTATGTTCATTGACATCTTTCTTCACATTGTTCATATCGCGTTTTAATGCACTATAATCTGTGTTGGCTTTATCAATGTTTTTATAGTAACCTGAAATCCATAAAGTAGAAAATACGGCTACTACAGCCACAGCTGCTGCCACGAGTGAACTTGCTTTCAATTTGGCCCATAAAGAAACAATTTTTGTTTGTTTCATCGGGATCACCTGAGCTTGATGGTGGGATTTGTGATATCCTTTAGCAACTTGTGCTAGTTGCTGTTTAAAATCTACACGAGCTTGAGTTGCTTTCAAATTATTAACAAATTCACGGTGCTGGGTTAATTGCGCCGAGAAAGAAGGATTTTCTGCACAGAAAGATTCAAAAGAAGAACGTTCTTCTTTTACCATTTCATCTCTGAGATAGCGATCTGCTAATTCAAAAAATTCTTGTTGACTCATCATACTCATTGTTTGTTATGCTATTTCGTTATTGCGTGAAAAATAGTTTTTTCAATCTTTGCAGGCATTTATACTTTTGAGTTTTGGCATTATCTGTATTGGTATATCCAAACTTCTCGCAGATATCCTGCATCGAGTGGTTTTGAATATAAAAATCATGAAGGATGGTTTTGCAAGGTTCTCCTAAAAGGGACATCGCATGTTCCATTTGATCAAACTTTTTATCAAGCTCCTGATGTTGCTCGATATCATCGTTATCCGGTAGTGAATCTTCGTAACCCCGGATATCTACTGAACCAAAGCCTGCACGATTTAACTGCTTAAGCCAAAGTCTTCTGCAAATCGAATAAAGATAAGTTTTAAGCTTACTGCTTAATTCAAAATTACCTTTTGAAATCTTATCATAAAGCACGATAACGGCCTCTTGAAAGATATCTTTTGCCTCATCTTCGCTTCCGTTATTTTGAGCAATCATATGGGCAATAGACGGGTAGTACAAGTCATATATTGCATCAAGTGCAATACGACTACCCGATTGAATACCGGCTATGATTTGCTCATCATTCTCGAGCTTATTTGATTTACTGATCTTACTCACCTATTAATACCTTAATATAACTAATAGTAACCCAACGAGTTTAATATTTATGATGTTTCGTAGAAAAAACTATTCTACTTCAGGCCAAACCTACTCTTTTTTTTTGATAAGCGTAAATTTTTTAAACGAAAAAAAGAGCGTTTTGGTATGCGTGAAGATTACATTGGATAGCAAGCTCTTTTACTTTGATCCGTATATTCTAGCTTTTTTTTTGAAGTAACTGAAACAGTTTCATTTATATATGGAAATATTACGCAATCGAATGATTAATTGTCGCGACTTGTATTTCATTATATTGCTTATATTTTTGTATACAACCTCTATTTAATAATTCAATATGATCAAATCATTATCTATGCGGATAAGCTGTCTCATGGCAGTTTTATTGGCATCGACCTTCCAATCGAACGCGCAAATCGGAGATCCCGTCGCGGGCTTTCGTTACGGGGCCGAAACTGTTCCCACAGGAAAAGAATGGGAATCACCACAAGATCTAGCGCTCAATAAAGAGCAGCCACATGCTTATTTTTTCTCCTTCCAAGATGCGCATAGTGCACGTCAGGTATTACCCGAAAATAGCTCATATTGGCAATCCCTTAACGGTACTTGGAAATTTAATTGGGTAAAGACTCCAGAAGAAAGACCTAAAAATTTTTCTGATCCTAACACTGACGTTTCTTCTTGGGATAATGTCGGAGTTCC
The DNA here is from genome assembly GCF_002440335.1 of Sphingobacterium sp. UBA6320. Classification (NCBI taxonomy): domain Bacteria; kingdom Pseudomonadati; phylum Bacteroidota; class Sphingobacteriia; order Sphingobacteriales; family Sphingobacteriaceae; genus Sphingobacterium; species Sphingobacterium sp. UBA6320. The sequence goes on from NZ_DJTA01000019.1 coordinate 36,962, forward strand.
GATGAGTTGGAACATTGCCGGTATTCAAAAGAATGGTACACTCAAATACGGTGTGCCTATTTATGTGAATCAACCTGTCATATTTCAGCATCAGGTCAAAGTAGATGATTGGCGCGGCGGGGTGATGCGTACCCCTCCACAGCATTGGACAACTTATATATATCGCAATGAAGTTGGATCATACAGACGCTCATTTACCGTACCTACAAATTGGGATGGCCGTGATATCTATATCAATTTTGATGGTGTGGATTCATTTTTCTACCTCTGGATCAATGGTAAATATGTGGGCTTTTCAAAAAACTCACGCAATGTAGCTTCTTTCAATATCACGGATTACTTGAATAAAAAAGGAGAAAATGTAGTTGCTGTTGAAGTATATCGTAATTCAGATGCTTCTTTTATAGAAGCACAGGATATGTTTCGCCTACCTGGAATATTTAGAACGGTGGCATTGACATCAAAACCGAAAGTTCAAATCCGTGATTTAGTTGCTATTCCTGATCTGGACGCCCATTATCAGGATGGAACGTTGACGATCAAGTCTGAAATTCTGAATAAAGGCAAAAAGATTGCGAAAGGATTGAAAATAACCTATAGCTTGTATGCAAATGAATTGTATAGCGACGTCAATAAGGCTGTTCAATCCAATCTGGTTTCGAGTAATGTTGTCGATGTCAATCCCAATAGCTCATCTCTTGTCCATGCTACTTTGCAGATTGCAAATCCAAACAAATGGTCAGCCGAGCGTCCATACCGTTACACTTTGGTGGCCGAATTGAAGGATAGTAAAAATAAAACACTAGAAACATCTTCAACATATGTTGGATTCCGTAAGGTAGAAATCAAAGATACAAAAGCGTCGGATGATGAGTTTGGTTTAGCTGGTCGCTATTTTTATGTAAACGGTAAGACTGTAAAACTTAAAGGTGTCAACCGCCATGAGTCTAATCCGGAGAAAGGAAAAGTCGTGACCCATGAACAGATGGAAAAAGAAATCATCTTGATGAAACAAGCGAATATTAATCATGTTCGTAATTCGCACTATCCAGATGATCCATATTGGTATTATCTCTGTGATAAGTATGGTATATACTTGGAAGATGAAGCTAATATTGAAAGCCATGAATACTATTATGGTGATGCTTCTCTATCACATCCCCCAGAATGGAAGAATGCTCACGTCGCGCGCAATCTGGAGATGGTCCACGCTAATGTAAATCATCCGTCCATTGTATTATGGTCATTAGGAAATGAGGCTGGTCCCGGAAAGAATTTTGTAGCGGCATATGATGCGATTAAAAAGTTTGATACTTCGCGTCCTGTTCAATATGAACGAAATAATAGCATTGTTGATATCGGTTCTAACCAATATCCTTCCATAGAATGGGTGCGTCAGGCTGTAAAGGGTCAATTCAAAATGAAATATCCATTCCACATTTCTGAATATGCCCATTCAATGGGAAATGCATCAGGTAATCTGATCGATTATTGGGAAGCTATAGAGTCCACTAATTTCTTTATGGGAGGAGCTACGTGGGATTGGATCGATCAAGCCATGTATTATTATGATAAGCAATCTGGGGAAAAATTCCTGGCTTATGGTGGTGATTTTGGAGATAAGCCAAATGATGGCACATTTGTCAATAACGGATTGGTTTTCGCTGATATGAAACCTAAGCCGCAATATTATGAAGTGAAGAAAGTCTATCAGAATGTAGGTGTACAAGCTCTTGATATAGCACAGGGTAAAATAGAAATCTTTAATAAGAACTATTTTACTTCTTTGGCTGATTATGATATCGTCTGGTCTTTATATGAAAATGGGGTAGAAGTACAAAAACCTGTCGCAGTAGCCATAGCTGGTGCAATCGCTGCACGTGAGAAAAGGGTGATTACCTTACCTTTTGATATTCAAAAATTCAACAAACAGTCTGAATACTTTGTTAAAGTACAGTTTTTATTAGCAAAAGATCAATTGTGGGCTGCTAAAGGATATGTACAAATGGAAGAGCAGTTGTTGGTAAAAACAGCAGCACAGAGATCATCTATTGCACAGGTTCAAACAAAAGCGCTATTGAAGATCGCTGACGAGCAAAACCTAAAAGTTGTTAAAGGCACTGATTTCGTTATCAAATTTGATACTGAAAATGGAAGTATATATAGTCTGACTTATGCCGGCAAACAAGTTATCCGTGATGGGGAGGGACCTAAATTAGACGCCTATCGTGCACCTGTGGACAATGACAATTGGGCTTATCAACAGTGGTTTCAAAAAGGATTACATGATCTAAAACATAAAGCGTTATCCAATTCGATCTACACAAGAGCAGATGGAGCGATCGTCCTATCATTTATGGTAGAATCGCAAGCTCCTCATGCGTCGACTATCAAGGGTGGTACTTCAGGTACATATACAGTAGAAGAGCATAAAGATAGACCATTTGGTGCCCATGACTTTAAGTTCATAACCAATCAGGTTTGGACGGTCTATCAAGATGGTTCCCTCGAATTAGCGGCAAATGTTACTTCTAATGATGAAACACTTGCATTGGCGCGATTAGGATATAGTATGCAGTTGCCGGAGCAGTATAGCAACTACACCTATTACGGCAGAGGTCCTATCAATAACTATGCAGATCGTAAAACTGCACAGAATATTGAACTGCACAAGAGCACTGTTAAAGATCAGTTTGTGCCATGGCCCAATCCACAAAGTATGAGCAATAATGAAGAGGTGCGCTGGACTGCTTTAACAGATGCAGCAGGAAGTGGTGTGGTCTTTATTGCTAAAGACCATATGACAACTTCGGCATTACCTTGGAGTGAGATGGAATTAACGTTAGCGAGTCACCCCCATAAATTACCCAAAAGCTCGGGCACACATTTGCATATCGATGCTGCAGTTACTGGTTTAGGTGGAAATAGTTGTGGACAAGGACCTCCATTAGAGCAAGATCGTGTCAAAGCCAAATCGACATCATTTGGATTTATCATTCGCCCTATTTCCAATCAAGATTATAGTCAAAAATCTCAAGTCGCTCCAGCTGGCGATATGCCCATCTCAGTTTCGAGAAGTCGTAATGGTGATTTACATATTGCAAGTGAGCAGGCATCGGCAGCATTATACTACACAATTGGTAAAGGAAAACCACAGCTATACAAAGCTCCTGTCAACTTGCGTGAGGGCGGTATCGTAACTGCTTGGGCTCAGGGATATGAAAAATTGAAAGCTTCTTTTGAATTTCCTAAGATTGAAAGTATCCCGATGCAGGTGATTTTTGCTTCTAGTCAAGAAACAGGAGAGGGCGAAGCGTCTCATTTATTAGATGGAGATCCGAGTACCATATGGCACTCGATGTATTCGGTTACAGTGGCGCAATATCCACATTGGGTAGATTTTGATGCGAATGCCATTAAAACCATCAAAGCGTTTACCTATACGCCGCGTCAAGGTGGTGGTAATGGTGCCATCAAAGGATATAAATTGCAGGTGAGCACCGATGGTAAAAATTGGAGTGATCCTGTAGCGGAAGGAAATTTTGAGAATAATGGAAAACCGAAGACGATAACTTTAGCAAAGCCAGTTAAGGGACGTTTTATTCGTTTTACAGCCTTGAGTTCTCAAAATGGACAAGACTTTGCTGCGGCAGCAGAATTCGCTGTGAGCGCAGAATAATAGCTTGAGATATAACAGTAGAGAAGCCTTGGTATATCGCGTATACCAGGGCTTCTCTTTTATAGACAAGTATAGATACGAAAGGATCGTGATTGCTTTGATCGAAATAGTAAGAATTTATCTGGATATGGGATCATGTTGGTATTCAGCTATTGAATAAACATAAGTGGAACTGGCGACATGTGATAGGTCTGACTACGATTGATTCGAAATAAAAAAATTGGTCAGGCTGTTATCATAAGTTGAGGTGCTGGCTGTAGATCGGGTAGGGGGCCATCAGCTTGTGCGGAAGTGTAACCTGGATATAAACAAAAAAAGCCTTCAATTTGCATTGAAAGCTTTTTTTTCCAGCGGTCCGGACGGGACTCGAACCCGCGACCCCATGCGTGACAGGCATGTATTCTAACCAGCTGAACTACCGGACCGTTTTTACTATTTTTTGGCGGTCTGGACGGGACTCGAACCCGCGACCCCATGCGTGACAGGCATGTATTCTAACCAGCTGAACTACCAGACCGAAAAATGTAAAGATTTATTTAAAATTGGCGGTCCGGACGGGACTCGAACCCGCGACCCCATGCGTGACAGGCATGTATTCTAACCAGCTGAACTACCGGACCAAATTTTAAATGTTGTTAAAGAACTATTCGAGATTACTCTCTATTTTTAGCGGTCTGGACGGGACTCGAACCCGCGACCCCATGCGTGACAGGCATGTATTCTAACCAGCTGAACTACCAGACCGTTTACCTTCTCTCTTGAAGGTGTGCAAATATAGCGTTTATTTCTTTATTTGCTAATATTATTTTAAAAAAAACTACTCTACGGCTCCGTCTTTCATCTTTTCGGCATTCTCAGCAAACTGTAATGCGTCGATAATTGGCTGAATATCACCGTCCAAAATAGCTGGCAAATTATATGTTGTCATACCAATACGATGCTCTGTAAATCTTCCTTGAGGGTAGTTATAAGTACGGATTTTTGCAGAACGATCACCTGTAGAGACCAAAGTTTTTCTTTTTGCAGCAATATCACCGTTCTTTTTGTTCAATTCGATCTCGTAAAGTTTAGTACGAAGCATTTCCATAGCCAACTCACGGTTTGCCAATTGTGAACGTTCTACCTGACAAACGACAACAATACCCGAAGGCTTATGTGTCAATTGTACTTTTGTTTCTACTTTATTTACGTTTTGTCCACCTGCACCACCAGAACGTGAAGTATGCATCTCGACATCACCTGGGTTAATGTCAACATCCACTTCTTCAGCCTCAGGAAGAACAGCAACAGATGCCGCGGAAGTGTGTACACGCCCTTGCGTTTCTGTATCAGGAACACGTTGTACACGGTGTACACCAGACTCATATTTCAACTGTCCGTAAGTATCTTCCCCAATAACTTTCAAGATCACCTCTTTGTAACCGCCTGAAGTTCCTTCAGTAACATCCATTACCTCAACTCTCCAGCCTTTTGTCTCAAAGAAACGGGTATACATACGGTACAAATCTCCAGCAAATAATGCGGCTTCATCACCACCTGTACCACCACGGATCTCGATAATCGCATTCTTATCATCCTCAGGATCCTTAGGAACAAGCATCATGCGGATTTCGTCTTCCTTCTCTTCTTTTGCACCTAATAATTCATCAAGCTCTTCTTTCGCCATATCGCGAAGCTCTTGATCTTTCTCATTGCTGATGATATCTTTGTTGGTTTCGATATTGCTCACCATATTTCGGTAAATATGGTATTGATCTACAATTTTGCCTAAATCTTTGTATTCTTTATTTAATTTGGCAAAACGCTTCATATCTTTGATGGTCTCTGGATTGCCTAATTCAGCCTCCACTTCTTCCCATCTTTCTTTTATCGCCTGTAATTTTTCTAACATAATTCACATTATTCAAACTCCGCGACATGCGCATGAGCTTTTAAGCTTACAAAAGTAAAGAAATTTTGTCGTTTTTATAATAGTTCTATTGCTTAATGTGAAGAAACTGCCTTCAAACCTACAATAGATGCAATAAGAGTGAAAATGAAGAATATGCGCCAGAAATCTGCAGGTTCTTTAAAGAAAAAAATACCGATCAAAACCGTACCTACGGCGCCAATTCCTGTCCATACCGCATAAGCGGTACCCAATGGCAAGGTTTGAGTTGCCTTGATCAATAAACCCATACTTAAAAATAAAGAAACGACAAATCCAAAGTACCACAAATACATGGCAGAGCCTTCACTTTGTTTCGCTTTTCCTAAGCAAGTCGTAAATCCAATTTCGAATAGTCCGCCCAATACTAATAATATCCAATTCATAACCTTATTTTTTTGCAAAGATGGCTACAATTCATGAAATTATTTTTTACCTATGTTAAAAAATTAGCGAATGCTGGCACGAATACGACTTAATGTAACTTGAGAAATCCCTAAATAGGAAGCGATATAACCTAATTTGATGCGGTTGATATAAGTCGGGTATTTGGATAGGAGATCCATATATCTACTTTGCGCAGTATTGAAAAGTTTGGACATCGCTCTCTGTTCGATTTTGATGAATTCATATTCGGCGATTTTTCTTCCCAGATTAGCGATTCGAATATTCTCTTCATACAACTTAAATAACGCTGTAGAATTTATTTTGAATAAAGTTGCATCTTCCACTATAGCGATATTCTCATAGCCGGGTTCATTCCTTGCGTAGGTATTGATGGACATTAGCATGCATCCAGCATCATTAAAATCTAATGTTATCTCTCTATTGGGTACTTCATAGTACACACGGGCTAATCCAGATGAGAGGATGTAGATATCATGTTGTAGTTTGTCTTGTTCGATGATAATCGTATTGCGTGGGATATTTACCTCGGTGGTGATTGCTTCAATAGCAAGGATATCCTCTTCCTCCAGTGGATAATAATTCAATAAACAATCGCGTAAACTTTTTTTTAATCCGTCCATTTTTCAAGTAGGAGTTCGTGACCATTCCAGATCGCATATGTATGCTCATTCATCCATTCGCCCAGATTTACAATACGGCTTCCTTCAGAAAGTTTCCGGTCATAAGATAAATGACGGTGACCAAAGATATAAAAATCATGATGTTCTTTAGCTTCCAGTTCCTTCGCGTAACCAATCAACCATTCCTTATCTTCACCTAAAAATTGTTCATCTTCGTGATTAGCGAGTCGGCTGTGCTTTGACCAACGGGAAGCGATACCAATACCTAAATTGGGATGTAAACGGGCAAAAAGCCATTGACAGATGCTGCTGCGGAAAAATTTTTTTAAGATTTTATACTTATAGTCACCTGCTCCTAGACCGTCGCCATGATGAATATAGAATGATTTATGATCTCGTGTTATCAGGAGTTCGTCATCAATGATGGTCGCTTGTAGCTCTTCCTTAAAATAATCGAACATCCACATATCATGATTACCTTTAAAAATGGTCAATTTGACTCCTAGATCAACCAATTCGGCCAGTTTGCCAAGAAAACGTACATACCCTTTTGGAACGACGGTCTTGTATTCAAACCAAAAATCAAAAATATCGCCCACCAGATAAAGTTCTGATGCATCTGCTTTAATATGGTCGAGCCAGGATATGATCAGACGTTCTCTTTCTTTGGATTTACTTTGAGGATAAGAACCCAAATGAAAATCCGAAGCGAAATAGATATTTTTTGCTGTTGACATGTGGTCAAAACTACCTAAATCACTTCGGATTTCAAACTTAGATCTGTCTGTTTATTTACAATTGACGTGACAGGGTCTGTGAAAACACGTGCATTCGTTTTAGTTTTTTTACTCGATACCTCACAAGGCTATAGGTGCGATCCATCTATCCTGACTATGCAGATGTCGTTTGTTGTGGAAGTACCGAATTGAAACTCTTCTTTTTACGAGTTGTTTTTAAGTTTTTTAATCAAGGTAGCTAAATATGTTTTTGCTTCAGAATCGAGAGCAGCAATGGAACGGTCTAATTTTGAGGGTGCTAATCTTTTAATCGCATACAAGGAAGCACTGATGACGGCATAAGACTGTTCTTTTAACCCCTTCTCAATTATAGGTAGATTTTTTTGATCACCACTATTTCCTAAAGCAAATATTGCTGAGGCACGAACTTTTGTTTTAACATCTTGCTGAGCCATGGCTATAATTTTTGATTCCACCATTTTCTTGATGCTAGGGTCAGATAAATCCAATCCTTGAATAGCAATTGCTCGAAGCTCCTCCTCTTGATCATCTAATGCAGCCACTAAAAGTTGAGTCGTTTCCTTGTTTTTATTGTACAGGGCATAACTAACAGCTTGATTGCGGTTAGAGTAGCTAGGTGCATATTTATATTGATAGCTATAATCAGTTTGTGTTTTATTGTCCCGAACTTCTCCTACTAAGATCTTTGCAGGGTCAAAATCTATAAAATTTGGTTTCTGAGCAAAGGGAAAGCTAAATTCCTGACTACGTTGATTAATCACTATAGCCTTTGTCTCTTTACCATTTGCGGTATAAAAATCAATATTTAAAGGTAAACTGAAGGTTTGTACCGTACTATCCTGTACCTGTTTAATTACTATTTTTTGCATTCCTTGTTCATAGGTATATTGAATATCAAGGATGGGGTGCCCACCTTGATAATACCACTGATTGAAATAGGGGCTCCAATCTTTTCCTGTGATTTCCTCCATAGCTAGCCTGAGCTGATGGGTTTCTCCGGTTTTATGTGCATTGTCTGTCAGATATTTTTGTAACGATTGGTAAAAAGCAGCATCACCCATTTGATTTTTTAATGCATATAAAATTACAGAACCCTTGGAATAGGATACATTATCAAACATATCTTCTTTATCATGATAATAAAAACGCGCCAGTGTTTGACTTTTACCATTTTTAGTAGATCTTAAATAGCTTTGCAGTTTTTCAAAACGAGATTTATCTTCTTTATCCTGTCCGCCATCATGACCATGCCAGATGACTTCACCAAAGGTTGCAAAGGATTCATTCATCGTTAAATTGGACCAGGACTCAGCTGTCACAAGATCACCAAACCATTGATGAAAGAGTTCATGTGCAATGGTTCCTTCCTCATTATCATCCAATAGTTCGCGGGAAGTCTTTTGCACAGGTTCACCATGCAATGTTGCGGTTGTATTTTCCATCGCTCCAGATACATAGTCCCGAGCGACTACTTGTGCATATTTATTCCATGGGTATTCTACACCTAAAACTTGACTGTAGTAGGCCATCATCGCTGGTGTTTTTCCAAATATTTCTTTAGCATATGGAGCATACGTTGGCTCCAAATAATAGTCTACAGGAATCGATTTGTAATGATCGTGCGTGATTTTAAAATCACCAACAGCCATCATAAACAAGTATGGAGCATGAGCTTGTGTCATTTTCCACGTATCTGTTCGTGTTCCATCCGCATGCTTCTGTTGGTTTGTTAATGCACCATTGGATAATGTGGTATATTGATCTTGGACAGTAATCGAAATATCCGATGTCGTTTTTTGAGCCGGCTTATCTATTGTAGGAAACCATGCGGATGAAGCTTCTGTTTCTCCTTGTGTCCATATCTGGATCGGTTTATTTGGATCTTTTCCATCTGGATTGATAAAGTAAAGACCTTTGGCATCACTAATGGCGGCACTTCCTTTTGCTTTTAGTTCATCCGGTTTAGCTACATATGATATGTAGATCGTGTATTGATCTGTGGATTGAAATGTTTTTCCCAGATTGATCAGCATCGACTCACCATCATAGTTATATTTTAAGGCTGTTTTTTGCTGATCATGCAGTAAAGAAACTTCTTTAATATCCATTCCTTTTGCATCCAAGCGGAGAGAGTCTGTGGGATAAAAGTGAGGTTTTAGTGTTACCCATTCTTGTCCATAGAGGTAACGCTTGGCATAGTCAAACTTTACATCCAGTTTGGTGTGAATCAGATCATTTATTTTTGTTTCTGTCACTCGGTACTGCTGGATGGGTAACGCTGCATGACTTTGTGCATATGTTGTCGTGACTTGGATACTAGCCCATACGCTCAGCGTAAAAAATAATTTATGTATCATTCGGTATTTCGTTTTTGCTTCCGTAAAATCGGGTATTTTTTGCAATAAACGAATTTAGATTGTAAAAATCTTGAACAATCTAATTCTTTTTTAATCAGGCTAAACATCTGATTAATTTATTAAATTTGTTTATAACCTCATTTCAAAAAATATGAATAAAAAACTGAGTTTAATTTTAACAGTAATCGCTATGTCGTCCGCACATGTAGGAAATGCCCAAGAATTGAAATATCCAGAAACAAAGAAGGGTCAAGTAGTGGATCAGTATTTTGGAGAATCAGTTCCTGATCCCTACCGTTGGTTAGAAGATGATTTAGCGAGTGACACCAAATCTTGGGTTGTTGCACAGAATAAATTGACCTATGATTATTTAGCTCAGATTCCGTATCGTGATCAGTTGAAAAAACAATTGACAGATATCTGGAATTACGAAAAAGTGGGAACACCATTTGTAGAGGGGGATTATACCTATTTCTATAAAAATGATGGTTTACAGCAGCATGCTGTCTTATATAGAAAATCGAATAAAGGTGGACAAGAAGAAGTGTTCTTAAATCCGAATACATTTTCTAAAGATGGGTCAACATCTTTATCAGATGTGAGCTTTTCAAAAGATGGAAGCTTGATGGCCTATTCGATCTCGGAAGGTGGTTCGGATTGGAGAAAAGTCATCATCTTGAATACCGCAGATAAAAAACAGATCGGGGAGACTTTGATCGATATTAAATTTTCAGGTATCGCTTGGAAAGGAAATACCGGTTTCTATTATTCTAGTTACGATAAACCGAAAGGCTCAGAATTATCTGAAAAAACAGATCAGCATAAGGTTTACTTCCATCAACTGGGAACGGCACAGTCTACTGACAAAATGATTTTTGGAGGTACTGCAGTTCCTCGCCGTTATATTGGCGCTTATCTCACGGACGACGAGAAATTTTTGATTATTTCTGCTGCCAATACGACTACAGGCAATGAGCTGTATGTACAGGATCTGTCTAAGCCAGGTAGTAAAATTGTGAATATTTTAAGTGGTTTTGCGAGCAGTACCAATATCATCGATAATGATGGTGACACCTTTTATGTACAGACAAATTTAAATGCACCTAACAATAAATTGGTGAAAATGAATATTCGTCAACCTGAATCTAAAAATTGGGTTGATGTGATTCCGGAGACGGAGCATGTATTGAATGTGTCGACCGGAGGTGGATATTTATTTGCCAATTACCTGAAAGATGCCATTTCTGTTATTGAACAATATGACTATACAGGTAAAAAGATTCGTGAGATTCAATTACCTGGTGTTGGTAGTGCCGGAGGATTTTCAGGAAAGAAAAAAGAGAAAACGATTTATTACGGTTTTTCTAACTATATCACCCCAACTACAAGCTTCAAATTTAATGTCGACAATGGACAATCTGAGGTTTACATTAAGCCAAAAGTAAAGTTTAATTCAGATGAATTTGAATCGAAACAAGTGTTCTATACGTCAAAAGATGGCACGAAGATACCGATGATCATCACTTATAAAAAAGGTCTGAAACTGGATGGTAAAAATCCAACTATCGTCTATGGTTACGGCGGGTTTAATATCAGTTTGAGTCCTGCGTTCAGTGTGTCTACAGCCAACTGGATTCAAAATGGTGGTGTCTATGCTGTTGCTAATTTACGTGGTGGTGGTGAATATGGACAAAAATGGCATGATGGTGGCCGCCAGTTCAACAAGTTAAATGTATTCAATGATTTCATTGCAGCAGCTCAATATCTGCAAAGTAATGGTTATACATCACCAGATTATACCGCTTTATCTGGCGGATCAAATGGCGGATTGCTTGTCGGTGCTACGATAACACTCAATTCTACGATTGCAAAAGTAGCCTTACCGGCAGTAGGGGTATTGGATATGCTTCGTTACCATACTTTTACTGCAGGTGCAGGATGGGGATATGATTACGGGACTGCTCAGGATAGTAAAGAGATGTTTGATTACTTAAAAGGTTATTCGCCTGTCCACAATGTGAGAGATGGGGTTTGTTATCCTGCTACAATGGTTACTACGGGAGACCATGATGACCGTGTAGTACCTGCTCATTCTTATAAATTTGTCTCCGAACTACAGGCAAAACAAAAATGTGACCGTCCTGTGTTGATCCGGATTGAAACCAAGGCTGGACATGGTGCAGGACGTTCCACAGAGGTGGTGATTAATGAAACTGCCGATAAATATGCATTTACCCTGTGGAATATGGGTATCAAAACACTAAAATAAATATCATATCAAAGTAAATCCACTCCCAACAAGAGTGGATTTTTTATGAAAAGCTTTATTTTTACTTAAAATAGAAGAGCATGAGTACAAAAGCATATGCAGCCTTTTCAGAGGCTGAAGATTTAAAACCACATCAAATCCAACGTCGCGATCTGCAGGATAAAGATGTTTTTATTGATATTGAATATTGTGGTGTTTGCCATAGTGATATTCACACAGCAAGGGCAGAATGGGGACAACCACATTACCCAGTGGTTCCAGGACACGAGATCATAGGTCGTGTATTGGAGGTTGGTCCAAAGGTAACCAAGTATAAGGTCGGCGATCTTGTTGGTGTTGGCTGTATGGTCGAGTCTTGTAAGCATTGTCATCCATGTGATGAAGGATTGGAGCAATACTGCGAAAGTGGTATGATCGGTACCTATAATAGCTCTAAATCCAAATATGGTGGTATTACTTATGGTGGATATTCGGAGAACATTGTGGTGGAAGAAGATTTCGTCTTGCGTATTCCGACAAATATTGATGTACAAGCAGCTGCACCTCTCTTATGTGCAGGTATAACAACATGGTCACCTTTACGCCATTGGAATGTGAAAAAAGGAGATAAAGTTGGGGTTATTGGTCTTGGAGGATTGGGACACATGGGCGTTAAATTTGCTAAAGCGATAGGAGCTCATGTTGTGATGATCACGACATCACCTGAAAAAGGAGAAGATGCAAAAAAACTAGGCGCTGATGAGGTTTTGATTTCTAAAGATGCAGAACAGCTAAAAGCACATACCAATAGCTTTGACTTCTTATTAAATACCATTCCGGTTGGACATGATGTCAATCCTTATTTGAATTTATTGAAATTGGATAAAACGATGTGTATTGTCGGAGCGGTTGAACCTCTTCCTGCTGTACATGGTGGTTTATTGATCGGCAAGCGTAGAAACTTAGCGGGATCATTGATCGGTGGTATTCAAGAGACACAAGAGATGTTAGACTTCTGCGGTGAACACGGAATTGTTTCGGATGTAGAAGTGATTAATATCCAAGATATCAATACAGCATACGAACGTATGATCAAGTCTGATGTGAAATATCGATTCGTAATCGATATGAAATCTTTAAAAAATAGTTAGCCCTTATCGGCTAGTCATAAAAAAGGGTTGAAAACGCATCGTTTTCAACCCTTTTTTATGATTATTGACCATTCTCTACTATTATAATTCCCAAGTAGGAAGATCACTCTTCATTTTCGATAGCGTATCCGAGTAATTCTCTTGTTCGTCATCATTAGCAAGTGATAATGCTTGTTCTTGCCACTTGATCGCATTCGTTTTATCGCCTTTTTTATATAATAAATTGGCATAAGTATCTAAATAGGCACTTCTGGCATCTTGCTCAACAGCTTTTTTACTCCATTTTAGAGCTGCATCCAGACATGCTGCATCATTACTATTTTCAAATACCTCCCAAGCAAAGCTGTTTAATTGATTAGAGCTTAAATCTTCAGATGTCAAGTAGCTGTCGATGATATCTCTTAGCGATGTCCAATTGCGGGACTGTACATAATACTGCGCTTTCATCAGTTTGAAAATAGGTTCAAAATTGATGTTGCTATATTTTTCATTGATCTCGCTTTTTAAGGCTTCCCAATTAGGCTCGTTGTTAAAATCGATTTTAGTTCCTAAAACTTCATTGATCGCAACCGAGGCAACAACACGGTTTGCTTCACCATATTTGCCCAATAGCGAATCTATTTTTTCAGGGTTATTTCGGAGTAATTCAAAAGCTTTAGATTGTGTTGTACGTGTATTAGCGATTAAATAAGATGCACACTCTTTAGTTAGATCTTGGGATTTTGTTTGCGAAATGATCACATCCTCTGCTTTTATGGCAGTGCTTTCATCGTAAGCTGTATTTGCAGCTTTAATCATGCGATGTGCTAAAGATAGATCAGTTGGATTATTTTCAAAATCTTTTAATAAGGCATAATATTGAGTTTCTGGATGTAGAGCGTCTTTAGTACGTTCAATAAATTCATCAGCTTCTCCGCCACCGACCATACGGTGGACAAGTTCTCCCTGTGGATTGAAAATCAGAAAAGTGGGATACGCCGCTATTTTATAATCTTTAGCAAAGCGCTCAGCTTCTTCATACCAGCTTTTGACCTCTTCGTTGTCCGTATCAGTTTTATCCATTTGAATTTTAGTGCTGACGAATTTTGTATTGAAAAAATCGCCAACTTTTTTTTGAGGGAATACAGTCGATGACATGTACTTGCAAGGTCCACACCAAGTGGTAAATATATCAACGAAAATATACTTATTCTCTTTCTTTGCCTTTTCTTTAATTTGGTTCCAATTCAGTCCCCGCTCGAATGTTATCCCTTTCTCTTGCCCGATCGCGATGAAAGGTAAAATTAGGAGGAATAATAATATCTTTTTCATAACCAATTCGTAGATAGTGTTATTAATTAATTTGTAATTCTACTAAAGTTATGTAATAAAATTGTAAAAAAAATGGGTTATAGAAATTTATTTCTGTAACCCATTTTTATAATCCTTGTTTATGTAGGATTAGATCTTCATTTTAGACTTTAAATCTTTTTGAATACCGTCTTTATGAACTAAAAGTGATGTTGTTTTGTAACGAACAAATTCTTTTGTTACATATAAATAACCTTTGTAGTCATTTGTAACACCCCAAGAGTTTTTGACGATGTAGTATTCTTTACCTGTTTGATCTTTAGCCAATCCAACGATGTGCATACCATGATCATCTGTTGTTTGGTAGTTGTCAAAAGCTTTTTGTCTTTCTTCTGCTGTAATTTTTGCTTCAGGTTTAGGACCAACAAACATTTCTTGTTGTTCCTGTGGTGTCATTTGCTCGAATGGTTTTGCAGGTACGTATGCTACTCCATTTTTCCAGCTGAAGCTTTTCTCAGAAACATCCGTTGCCCAAGCTACTGTATATCCATTATTCAAGGCATTGTCAATGATATCAGTCAAATCATTGATCTGAACATTGTAAAAACTATCAAAAGACCAGTTATCTGGAATCAATAATACAAATTTGCTGTAGTAAGGTTGATCAGTAACAGATGCAATACCCACATATTCATCAGGTTTAATTCCGATCACTTGATCAGCAAATGTACGAGGGGTGTAGCTTTTACCTTTGTATTGGAAGCTTTTAGGTACCTCACCTAAATATGAATCCATTGCAGCAGTATATGCTTTTTCCCAGTTTGGCGTTAATGTTTTGCTCTTTACAAAAGTAGCTAACATCGCATCCAACATGTTGGTCATCTCGCCAAAATTATTTTTATCAGATCCATAGTGTAAACCTGTGTACTCCGTTTGTGGCAAAGCACCGTAGTGGCGGAATGCATTTAAAACATCATGAAATTGACCACCTTCACCTAAAGACAATCCACCGTGTAAGCGAACGTAATTTTTGGCTTTGCCTAAGTAGGTATTACGAGCAGAGAAAATTTGTGAAATCTCAACGGGTTCTTTTCCCATTCTGATCATTTCTGACTCTAAAAATGAGTTACCAGAGTAAGACCAACATGTACCAGAAGAACCTTGATTTTTAACAGAAGTATTTTTTAAATTAATGACCTCAGTAAAAGTAAATCCAGCTTTACTGTTATCATTTTGATTTGTTTTTAGGGCATTAATTAAATTGTCCTGAGCCTGTACTACTTGTAAAGAAGCTGCAAATAAGGATGCCGCTAATACGAGTGATTTATTCCAATTCATTTTTAAAAAGTTAATGATTTTATAATGCTAAATTAAAAATAAATTCAGTTATCAGTGTGCCAATCGTTGAAAATGATTGTAATAAAATTGTGTTGAACGAACAACGGGGCTTTTAAAGCCCCGTTGTTTTTTAGTTTTCTATTTTGAGATCTTGTTTCTTCGGAAACATTAAGGATGCAACGACGCTAATCACTAGAATGCTGACGATGATAATCAACGAATGGGACGTTGAAAATCCAATTTGTACCAGCCAGTGGTGAAGCAACATTTTTAAACCGATAAATATTAATAAAAATGCTAATCCCACCTTTAAGTAATGGAACTTGTGGATGATATTGACCAATAAGAAGAACATGGAGCGTAAACCTAATACCGCAAAGATATTAGAGAAAAACACGACATAGGCATCTTTTGTCACGGAGAAGATGGCAGGAATTGAATCTACCGCGAAGATTAAATCTGTAAATTCGATCACCAGTAAAACCAAGAATAAAGGAGTCATGTATTTGACGCCGTTTTCAACATGGAAGAAGTGTCCTCCGTCAAGTTTTGGTGTTACTTTAAAATATTTAGAGGCAAATTTTACGACAGGGTGGTTTTGTGGATCTACTTCATCTTCTTGATTTCTATTTAAGAACATTTTAACACCCGTTATCAATAAAAATCCACCGAATATATAAAGAATCCATCCAAATTTTGTAATCAAGGCAGCTCCAAGGAAAATGAAGATAAAGCGCATGAGCACAGCTCCAATAACTCCCCATACCAATACTTTATGGTAGTAACGCTCTGGAATACCGAAAGAAGAAAATAGGAGTACCATCACGAAGATATTATCAACAGAAAGGGCATATTCGACCACATAGCCTGTGATAAATTCTAAGGCAAGGTTATTATTATATAATGCGATGCTCCCCTCTAGATCGCCAGGAATGATTTTAACATCATGCAGATGGGCTTTGATGACTTGTTGTAGGTGATCTAGATCATGGATATTGTGCAATTCGTGGCCATAGTGCCGTAATACCCAGTAAAAGCCTAATGCTAAAAGTACCCATATGATACTCATGATGGCAGCACTTTTTAGGGATACAGTTTTGTCTCCTTTTGAAAACACACCTAAATCGATAGCTAACATTAAAATAATGAAGATTAAAAATCCTCCAAAAAACATGATCTCGTGACTCATTTTCTATTTTTTTCTTTCAGTTGTAAATTTGACAAGCTCTAGCAATCCTGTTTTATATTCATTATCAGGAAATTCATCTAATATTTTAAAAGCATCTTTTTGGTAAGCTAACATTTTTTCAGTTGCATACTCCAACCCGCCACTTTGTCTAACGAATGCAATGACTTCTGCTACTTTTTTGTTGTCTTCACTATGGTTTTTAACCAAATTGATGATTCTTCTTTTCTCCGACTTATCGGATTGGCTTAATGCATATATCAAAGGCAAGGTCATTTTCTTTTCTTTGATATCATTACCAAGTGGTTTGCCGACATCATCTATTCCAAAATCAAACAAATCATCTTTTATCTGAAAGGCGATGCCGATTTTTTCACCAAAAGCATGCAGTTTTTTCACTGTTAGCTCGTTGGCACCGGATGAAGAGGCGCCACATGCACAGCAAGAGGCAATCAATGAGGCGGTCTTTTTACGGATCACTTCAAAATAAATCGACTCTTCAATGTCTAGTTTGCGCGCTTTTTCAATCTGTAATAACTCGCCTTCACTCATTTGTTCCACAGCTTCAGAAACAATTTTCAGTAAATCATATTCCTGGTGTTTCACTGAAAGCAGCAATCCTTTGGAAAGTAAAAAATCACCAACCAAAACAGAGACTTTATTTTTCCAAAGTGCGTTTACCGAAAAGAAGCCCCTACGCTCATTGGCATTGTCCACGACATCATCGTGTACCAAAGAAGCTGTATGTAGCAATTCGACTAACGAAGCACCACGATAGGTTGAGTCTTTTATACCATTACATAGACCCGCCGAAAAGAAAACAAACATGGGACGCATCTGTTTTCCTTTGGTTTTAACAATATATCCTGTGATACGATCTAACAGAGGAATGGAACTTTTCATTGAAGCTTTAAATTCAGTTTCAAAAGTTGCCAATTCCTTGAGGATGGGACGTTGTATTTCTTTTAATTTCAGCATGAAAGATGGTTAAAAACCACTATTATCTCCTTAAATGTCTATAAATATAAGCAATAGATTATAATGAATCTACGGCATTCTCTAATTTTTGGTACCATTCGTCACCATACTCTCGGATCAAGGGATCTTTAAGGAACTTGTACACAGGGACCTGTAGCTCTTTGCCAAATGTACAAGCATCTTTGCAAATATGCCATCGGTCATAGTGAAGCACATCAAATTCTGGGTAGTTTGTCGTACGGATAGGGTAGAGGTGACATGAAATTGGTTTTTTCCAATTGATATCTCCTAGCTCATAGGCTTTTTCGATCGCACATTTTGTGATTCCGTTTTCCCAGGTTACATACGCACACTCTTTATTGCCATCTACACAGGGCGTCGTTAGATCACCATCCATATCGACTACATGTGTCCCTTGCTCTTCTATTGCTTCTATGCCTTTAGCTGTCATGTAAGGTTTTACTTTTGGATAGATCTCCTCTAGTATAGCCAGCTCATTTTGTTTCAATGGAGCGCCGGAATCCCCTTCTATACAGCAAATGCCTTTGCATTTGGAAAGATTGCATACGAAATCATTGTTAATCAAATCTTCGTGCACTAATACATTTCCTACTTCTATCATGATATTATTTATTTTGAATAACTCGCCCTTTGGCCAAGTTTATGTTTCAAGCCATCGGCTTGTATAAGTTCTAATGTTACAGAACCGATCAAAATGTCTACATTAGCTTTCACCGGAATACGGTTGCCATCATTGGTTACCCAAAGATAGAGCTTACTGTTTTTCTTGAAAATTCTGCCTGGCTTTATCTCCGGACTGAATTTAAGACATTCTAAAGATCCTAAATCTGTTTTTATGGTTTCTACACCAATATAAGTAATCCCTAACGTCGCAATCTCGTCATTTAGGAAATAGGTTAATTTAAACGACTCTCCAGGTTTGACTGATGAAAGATCTAAGTTTCTTGCAAAATAGTACGCTGATAATAAATCAAAAGTTTGTGAAACTGTACTTTTAAAATTGCCCTTATTTCCGCTTACTGATCTGCTTTTTTGATCAAATGTTACCTTATCATTACGCCTGTAGCCACCTTCTCTGATATTTTCGGTATAGTAATAAGGAAGGTAAGATTTACCATCAATATATGAATTGTATTCGTTTTTTACAGTATAGAGAGCAAAAGCCCCAGCAGTTTTTCCCGTCGCATACAATCTGAATGCAGAGGCACCGTTTCCATTTTTAGTATCGGTGACCGTTAATAAACCTGTGGCTGCAGATAAAAATCCGTATTTCAACTTATATTGCAATTTTTCACCGCCTTTAAATGCAGATTCTTTTAAATGAGGGAGTTCTTGAGCAAATATCTGACCGCAGAAACTGAGTATTAAGAGTGTTAACGAGACTAGCTTTTTCATATACGTAAGAATACAAAAATATTTTGAAATTACGAATACCGCTATTTACGTTTAAACACGGGAACGGTAGAACATGGTTCCCCATACATGATACTTTTAGCTACTTTGGCCAAGCTCGTCGAGAATTGTACAAAGGCAGATTCAGGAATTTTGATATCGCCGCAACCTTTCACGACCACCCGCTGGTCTGTATATGCTGCCATATCAATTTCAGCAATAGCTTTGGCATAGAGAATGCGTTCTAGCTCTGCAAGATCTCCAAATACAACAGTTGCTGCAAATGGCTCTAATTTGGTTGCCAATAGCATATAGGCCCAAGTTTGAACGATCGCATCAGAAGAACATGTAATCGCCACATGTTTGCCTGTATAGGCTGACCAGTCATGGTTTTTGATAAAGTCTCTAAAGTCCTTCTCTTTTAAGATCAAGCCATGAAAAAGATTATCCTTGATATCGTACTCCACAAGTTCACCTGTCGGTTTGAATTTAGCCAGATCTACAGTGATGATACCACTTTGAGCAACTTTATTTACAATGTCAGTTTGAATATCCATATCAAATAATAAAAAAGCCGGACGATATACTCGTCCGGCTACAAAGTTAATTAAAAATATTCTAAAAGAATTTCACGCGATTGTCAGTGATTTCTGATTTATCTTGAAGCGCTTTGAAAATAGAAGCCCATGAACGTTGAATTTTTGAAGCTAATATTTGTTTTTTCTGTGCATTTAAGTCAGGAATAGCTGCAGGATTAACAAAACCATTTACTTGAACAGCATACACACCTTGTGCTCCTTCAATTGCTTTAGAAGGTTTATTCGGCTGTAAACCAAATACGGTACCCACTACTTTATTTTCCAAAGATACACCAGGGATTACAGGATTTGCCAAAACGATATTCTCAACTGCTACTGGAGTTTTACCTAATTTTTGACCTACTTGATCAAGCGAAGCGGCACCACTTAATGCAGCATTCATTTTCTCTGTCAATAATTTTGCTTTAACAGCATTCTTAACAGCAGGCTCAATATCTTTTTTCACAGCTGTCAACGGTAAAACACCTTTAGGTTGAACATCCACAAGATGTGCTAAGATATAAGATTGTTCTGTTTCGAAAACGCGATCCGAGATCTCTCCTTTTTTAGCGTCGAAAGCCCATTTGATCAATTCTCTAGGAGCTTCATTGCCATCCAATGTATTATCCATAGCTAATACACGAGAAGCTGTTGCTGCTTTTAAACCTAATTTTTGAGCTTCTTGAGCGAAGTTTTGTGCTGTAGCAACGGTTAAGAAGGCATTCGCTTTGCTATGTGCATTGCTTAATGTCTCTTTACCACTAATGATTGCTTTATCTACGATGGCAGCTTTAACATATTTTGCAGAACCAATTTGATTTTCGATTTTGATGATATGCACACCATATTGTGATTCCACTACTTTGATATCACCCGTTTTTCCATTGAAAACTGCATTATCAAAAACAGGAACCATACGACCACGTGCAAAAGTTCCTAATTCTCCACCATTAATTTTACTACCCTCGTCAGTACTAAATTGAACAGCTAGTGAAGCGAAGCTCTCCCCTTTAGCCAACAAACCTTTGATCGAGTCAGCTTTTGCTAATGCTTTCTGAACACCACCTTCTGCAGTTGCATTTAATAGGATGTGGCTCGCTTTTACTGAATCAGGACCTACGGTTGTTTGAGTTACTTTTGCAATTTCAAATAAACCATTAGACTCATAAGGACCTACTATTGTTCCAGCAGGAACATTGAAAAGCACAGAGTCTAAAGCAGGACTTAATTGACCTTTCTTAACAAAAGTATATGGGTATTTATTGTCGGAGTTGATAGAAGCAAATAAGGAATCGTTAGTAGAAGTCGCTAATTCTGTTTTTAGCTTGTTGATTGTCTCTTTTGCAAAGTTGATGTCTTTAGCTGTTGGACGAGCATCTACAACAACGTATTCTACAGTGCGCGTTTCTTCTTGATTTTTAAATGAGTTTTTATGCTCATCGTAATACGCTTGGTAATCGGCATCTGTGATTTTGATTTCACTATCTTTAACCGATGCATAATCCAATAATACGTATTTGAAATTTGCTAATTTGTTACGTTGTTGGTATTCATCGTTAGCCTCTAATGAAGTAACATACACACTATTATTTAATAAACTTGTGTATTTGTTGTTCAAACGTTCTTCTTTAACAGCAGCTAATAACATTTCCCATTGTTGAGCAGCTTGAGCATTGCCTGAGCTGTTCACTTGTGAGATGAATGTGACAAGCTGGTTACGATTAAATTGACCTGTTTGTGGATCTGTAAAAGCTTGAATGATTTGATTCGAAGGATTTTGACCTGTTACCAAATCATTTAATTCATTTTTACCAACCTCTAAACCGATTTTTTCGATTTCACCTTTTAGGATTTCTTTTTGCAACAATTGATTCCATACCTGTTGTACAGCGTATGATTTCATTTGAGGAGTCAAGTTTCCACCCATTTGTTGTTTAAACATTTCTGCTGTTTGATCAACTTGTTGGTTGAATTCTTGTACATCGATTTTCTCTCCGTTTATTTCTCCTACGCGATTTTGGTTTTTAGCCCAAAACGGAGTTCCAGATTTGACAACATCTCCTAATAAAAATGCTAGAATTGCCACAGCCATAGCTCCTGTTAATATGAAACCAGCTCGGTTGCGCAAAAAGCTCATTAATCCCATAGTCTGTTTATTGTGTTTATTATTGTTTAAATACTTGTTAATACCATTATTTAGGAAATAGTATGCCTAAATGCGGTGCAAGATACAATTTTTATAAAAAAAAGAGTAATAATTTCTGATTAAGCGAAACTTATTTCATTCAAATTTGTTTTGAACGGTTTCTACTGACCAAATGAGGGAAACATACTATTGTCTTTTACGATCATCACTCCGGTCGAATTTTGAATATTTATTTTCTTAAAATCCTTATCTGAAGTGAATGAAGAGCCTTGTAGATTTCCTCTATTGTCTTTGAAATAGGCTGTTATAGGCATATGATTATAAAAGGATTCATGAGCTTCGTCGTATACGATTTCATCCGTTTTGATAATTGATCCATCAGCCATGGTTACCACAACATTCTTTTTAAAAGTTGTGGTCTTTGCAGCTTCGTGCTGAATGGCATAATCCGAGGTGATCCGTTGCGTCTCGCGTACATCCTTATCGTAGAATATGATTTTTATTCCCTGCGGGAACTCATAGACCTGTGTACTATCGTGTTTGATCCGCATTTCGGGGGCACTCATTTCTGCTTTTACGACAGAAGAATCGCTGTAGATCACATTGACATGACGAGAAATATCCACGGCCTCTTCTTTTTTAAGATTGGCAATGCGGTCCACTTCCTTAAGATCGGGTTCACATGCCGTAAAGAATATTGCCCCTACTGCAAGAAGGAGCAGTAGAGGCAATGTATCATGCTTTTTTGAGGCAATTGTATGCGTTGCCATAACGATATCTTGATTAATCAATTGAATTCTTTCTAAACCAACGGTCATTCAAGGTAAAACCAACATTTAAGTTTACGTATCTTTCTCTGATCAAGCTGTTGTTGATAGTACCCATCTGTCCCAATTCTGCCGAGATATTAATTTTAGAAAAAGCCCCTGAATATGGGTTTCTTGCTAAAGGAAGGCCGACACCAAAGGTGATCGCCATATCATTGATATCCTGTTTATTGATATAATATTGTGTTTTATTATAACGGAAACCGATACGGTAATCCATCAAGTTGGTATATTTAAATGAAGTTGGATCGGGTGTGATCTGTCCACCAATAGCAAAACCATAGTTTGTTTTTAGGTTTGCTTCATCTTTTCTGACTTGAAACTTAGACCAATCCGCATATTTAAATTCAGCACCAACTAACCAACGGTTCGTTTTTGCAAATGTAATCCCGACGTTGTGTTTCAAAGGAAGGTTTAGATCCCTTCTGACACGATCTGTCTTATAAATAGTATCTAGTGCAATATTGGAGTCTTCGCTATTTGCCGAAGGAGCTATACGAGTGGTATAAGATGTCGTACGGTCATGGATAGCATTGTTAAGTGATCCGGAGTAACCGATCGTTAATGAGTACTCTTTTTTAATGGTTGCATAATACTGTGCACCATAGTCAAAACTCATACCTTGAATCTCACGTTTATCTTGCTGCTGTACATTTAGCGCACCATAATTGTACGGGAATTCTGTTCGCCTAAAATCATTTAATGTTCCGAATAAATAAGAAATATTGGCACCCACGCTCAAGTTTTTCGTCACATTAACACCATATCCGAAATATGCTTTTGTAAGACCACCTTCTCCTGTGAATACTTTTCTATAATTGATGGAGTCTAATTTTTGTACGCTGTTCGAGTTGTATCCCAGATCAGAATAAGGTAAAAGACCCATACTAATACCACCCGCTTTTTTCATTGGAAAAGTCATGGTGATATGACTGAAAGCAAAATCTGCGGTATTGTCAGTCTTGTTACTACTGCTCAATTGCGTAAAGTTGCCATATAATCCGGCATCGAAAGTACTGAACTGAGCTGCAGAATAAGAAGCTGGATTGCTTGGATTGGTATTGTAAACTGATCCAAAATAACGAATAGCAGTTGATAAACCACCCATAGCACGTTGCTGTGGAAGTAGATCTTCACGCATTTGGCCAAAGCCAAACTGTGAATAGGGAGATGCAGACGTCGACTTCTGCGCAAATGCTGCTGACGAGCTGTATAATAAGCCTAAAGTCAATAACACTTGAGGTACTTTATTTGTAATGGAGCTTAAAAAGCGTTTCTGCATGATTATAGATTAAAGTTGCGAAACTTATATTTTATTTAAATGATATTAATTTTTTGTGTTCAAAGATTCTAAATATATGCGAAAAGACCGTAATAATGGGTCAAAAATCGAATCCAATTTATAATTTATGATGATCTTCTCAGCATACAAAACTATTTAATTTTTGCGACCTTGTAGAGTTGATTTTGTTAAAAAAGGTTAAACTACTGATTCCTAAAATTTTAGAAAAACTGAAAATACAAGATTGTTAAAATAATGATCGCATATACACTCTCAAAAACCCACTTCTTCTTCGCATGTGTGAAATAGTAAGCCATATAAATCGCTAAAGGTGGAGCACATAATAGAAAATGCGTTTCTGTTATTTGCTTGTTCCAATAGAATGAACCTAAGGCTAGTATTAACATAAAAAATAAGAGCTGAAATGATTTACGAATATGGACAACACTCTTGAAAAAATTATCTTTTAGAATGAATAGAAAAAGAATCAGGTTAAATAGAATGGGAATCAACACAAAATAATCATGGATTTCCATTTGAACGGTTGTCGGAAATGTCTTGGTCAAGGGGAGCCAGATGCTATAAAAGTCCTGTATTCTTCCTAGCCAAAGATAAATCACCGCAAGAATAAAATAAATGGTAGCAAAACCTAATAAAGGTGAGACCCACTCTCGCCAATTGAACGGTCTGAATATGATCAGACTGATCCACAGCAAGAGAAACATAATAATGAATGGGAAATAAATTAAGCTTCCGATTGCTACGATCATACCCAGATCAAACATGAGCGCCTTGATATCTTGTTGGCGGTATAAGCTCAATAATTTGCTTAGCATCCACACGGAAATGAAATTACAGATTAGCGTAGGGGATATGACCAGGAAAGGTAAAAATAAACTGGCCAGAGTCAAGTACATAAGAGCCACCAAAAAACTAGGTTTACCCAACAAGTTGAAATGGCCGATGATACGATTGAGTATGGTCGCCTGAATAATTGTCAAACCTAATGTGACCAGCACATTCATTTGAGGAGATAGGGTATTGATCCCATCTTTCCCTAATAAATTGCCCAAAGCGGGTTCAAATAGAATAGGAGTAAGTTTTTCCGGTAGGTGAATGAATACGCCAAAGCATAAGAAAAACCCGATAAGGATAAGAAGAACAATATTAATGGGTGTGTATTTCCTAAATTGACTGATAATCATGTATACCCTTTTTCATTTATTACCTACAATATTACTATTTTAATTTCGAATTGGTATTGTAATAACCGACAATGCCATCATATTTTTCCTATGATAGCATTGCTTAAAAGATCTTAAATGGCAATTATTTCTGATCTTGTTTTTTCTCCAATTTTGTTATTTTTCTATCCAAGATAAACAAATAACTAGCCACTCCTAAAAATAGAACGAGCATAACCAAAACAACCACATATATTTTACCTGAACTTCTTAGCCCAGTAGCCATATCAATATCGCTTTGCGCAAATATATTCAATGTTGACATTAAAACTAAAGCGATTGACAGTGATAACTTTTTCATATCCAGTGTAATAAATTTTAAAAAACTAATTAATTTCATTTTGTTTGCTCTCGATTAGGCGCATGCGGTAACGTAAGGAAAGCATCCATGCGCCGATCAAAATCCAACCAATAACAGCTGTGTAAAATATCGGGCGCAACTGGTTGTTCATATCCAAAGTCCCAAAAGTTGAATTACCACCACTTCCCGGATGTAAAGAATCTGTTAATTTGGGTAAGATATAGAGCAAAACGATCATAATCGGGAAAGAGAAAATATTATAAACAGCAGATATTTTTGCTCTTTTTTGTTCCTCTTCAAGGGCATTTCTTAATACCAAATAGGCCAAATACATCAAGGTGGCAATAGCAGATCCGTTGAGTTTCGGATCATTGGGCCATGGATCTCCCCATGTTATATTAGCCCAGAGCATACCGGTAGCCAAACCCATAAAACAAAAGGTAATACCCGTATTGACGGCTTCTACAGCCATGAAATCATACTCTTGCTTACCCGTATTCAGGTATTTGATGCTGTAGATGACGGAGATGAAATATAGGACAAGCATAGCAGTCCACATCGGGACGTGGAAAAATACATTTCGGATGCTTTCATGAAGAATAGGTAAGACAGGTACAGGAGCAAGTAGACCTGCGATTATGACTAATGAAATTAAGACTACTGCCAAAATTTTCCACCAACTTTTTCTCATTATAATGAATATTTAAAAACTGTAATTGAGCAATTAATCCCGCCAAAGGTAAGGAAATAACAATAAAGAAACAGTTATTGTGATGATATTAATTGCAATTAAAACGACGATTTCATTTATACTTTGTGCCCGATCTAGTCCTTGCATGGCATTTTGCGACAGCTTAATCAATACAATTAATAAAGGGATGATCACGGGAAAACTTAAGATGGCCATCAGGGTACTATTGTTGCCCGCTTTTGACGTTATGCCAGATACCATCGTGAATACCGAAGCAAAACTAATGCTGCCGAGGATAACCGTAAAAAAATACAAGGAAGGATCTCCTAAAGGATTTCGGAAAATAATGGAATACGTTACAAATGCTATTATAGCTAAAAACGCCATTAAGCACATGTTGTAGAAAATCTTAGAAAGAATGATTGCTCTGGGGTTTACGATGGAATAATAATAGAGCTGGCGTTGTTGGCTTTCTTGGATAAAGCTTTTATTTATTGCATTGACAGATGCAAATAACATGATGATCCAAAAGAGTGCATTCCATATGGTAGCATCTACAGATTTGAATGCTTGGTAGCAAACAAATACTGTAGATATTACATATAGTAAAATGCTATTGATGGCGTATTTAGACCGCCATTCTAGAATAGCATCTTTATAGACTAAAGTTTTTACCTGTTGTAGTAAATTCATACAGCACAAAGATACAAATGAATTGTAATATGCTGAGTGAATAGTGCAACGGGGAAGTAAATTTAAAAAGTATTATGCTTTATCAACTTTGCTTTTTGCTGCATCAACAGCAGCATCAACGTGATCAGCTAATTTATGCGCCGCTCCATTGGTATTGTTCAACGCTTCTTTGCCTGCTTCTTTAGCTTTATATTTTAAAGCATCAAATTCATCAGAAGCTTTATCTTTTAATGATCCCAAACCTTCTGTAGCTTTGTTTTTTAAAGCATGTAATTCTTCAGAAGCCTGATTTGCTAATTTACGTGCTCTCTTTGCTTCTCTCTTTGATACGTCTTTTAAAGAACGAGTTAGATCTTTAATACCGTCATTAGCACGACTTAATTGTTTTTTACCGTCATCAGTACCTAATAAATACCATGCTGCAGCACCTGCTGCTAAACCTACTAACGCAAATGCTACTAATCCATTTTTATTTTTCATATCGCTCATATTTTATATTCTCTAATGTAGTTCATTCAACTATGATACCAAATAAACAGCTGAGTAAGAGAAAAGTTTTGAGAGTGATACTTAATTAACAAATTTTTACATTTGAACCTTTTGTTTTGACTGCAAGGAGTATAGATGATGGTAGAGCCCACTGCCTTTGCTCATCAGTTCGATATGATTACCCGATTCAGAGACGGTACCATTCTCGATCACCATAATTTGATCAGAGTCTACAATTGTAGACAGTCGATGTGCGATTATAATTGAAGTTCTGCCTTTCATCAGTTCTTCCAATGCCATCTGAACTTGTCTCTCAGATTCAGAATCCAGTGATGAAGTTGCTTCATCTAAGATTAATATGGCTGGATCTTTTAATAAAGCACGGGCAATAGCGATACGTTGGCGTTGACCACCAGATAATTTGACGCCTCTTTCACCAACGAGTGTATCATAACCCTCGGGAAAGTTCATGATGAACTCGTGGGCATTAGCTCGTTTTGAAGCAGTAATAATATGATCTGCTTCGGCATCCAATCGGCCATAAGCAATATTTTCACGAATGGTGCCTCCAAAAAGAAGAACGTCTTGAGGTACAATAGCGACTTGATTGCGGATGTCGGTCAGTAAATATTCTTCACTACTCATGCCATCATAAAGTATTTCGCCGCCATCGGGCTTATAAAACTGCAACACCAAAGAAGCTATGGTCGACTTTCCGATACCACTTGGACCGACGATAGCAATCTTTTGTCCCGCTTTAGCATGAAAAGTGATATTTTTTAAAATTTTAATATCTGGTCTACTTGGATAAGAAAAGGATACATTATTGAATGTCAGGTCACCATGAAAGTGTTTTCTGATTTCCTTAGAAGTTTCATCAATCGTGATGGGCTCTTGTTCCTCACTTAAGATTTCCAAAACGCGTTCACTGGAGCCCAAAGCTTTTTGAATATTGGCGTATAGCTCTGGAAAACTTCCCATCGAACCGGCAACAAACATCGAATATAAGATATAAGTGGTCAGATCTCCAACAGACATTTCTCCCAGAAACACGAGCGTCGAACCATACCAAATGACGGCAATGACAGCTCCAAATATGCAGAAGATAATAAAAGAAGCAAATGCGCCACGGTAAGTCGCCCCTCGCACTGCTAATTTGACAACTGCGTCGAGCTTATTTGAATAACGCTTGGTCTCATAATATTCATTTACAAAAGCTTTAACATTGCTAATACCCTGTAAGGTCTCTTGAACGATGGTATTTGATTCTGCTAATTTATCTTGAGCTTGACGGGAGAGATTACGGATAAATTTACCAAAAACGATGGCTGTAACAACGAGTATCGGCAGTATACAAAGATTCATTAAAGCCAATTTTGGCGACACAAAAACCAATAAAGCTACGCCAAATGATAAACTGATGCATTGTCTCAAGATTTCAGCTAATGTAGTGGTCATGGTATCCTGTATCTGTGCTAAATCTGCAGACAGTCTACTGTTTAGTTCTCCAACGCGCCTATTTGCAAAAAACTCCATCGGAAGAGACATTAATTTTTGGTAAGAATCTCTACGTATACAAGCAAGAGATTTTTCTGCTATTTCAACAAAAATGCGAATTCTAAAAAAGGATACGATTGAAGTAAAGGTGAGGATAGCGAAAGCGATAGAGCCGATTTCGAATACGTTTGCAGGGAGCCATTTATAGGTTTGTCTTCCTTCCGCGGCGTCGATCATAGCACCCAAAAGTGCTGGGAACGTCAGCATAGCTAAACTAGAAAGAGCTAAAAAAAGCATACCTAACAAAAACTTCGTTCTAAAAGGTTTTAGATATGAAAGAATTTGTGCCGCTTTTTTAAATAATTCCTTATTAAGTTTCGGTTTTGGTAGTTCTTCTTCTTGTTTATTTCCGCTGTTAAATCCTCTTGCCATAGACCATCAATTTAATATTGAGACCTGCAAAAATAAGCACTCTAGGTCAATCACTTATCATCCTTTAGTAATTTTTTGGTTTTGATACAGCAAATAACCCAGTACAGCTATGATACCTAGGGCGATATATAGAAAAATATTTGTGCTTTTATCGCTGGAATCTGTGTTGTCACGTTCTTTTTTGAGCTTTTCGTTCTCTTTTTGCAGTTTATTGATGGTCGCCATATAGGCTGAAACCTGCTTATCATATTCCGAAGCTAAGTTTTGAAATTTTTGTTTTTCATCATCTTTGATGCTGATAAGTCTGCGTGTTTCAAGAAAGATATTATTGTCGGTGATGACGATATTTTTTAAAATATCGATGGTCTTCTGCATATCATCTTTTGATTTAAACAGTCCAAATATTCCTGTTTTCTTCTCCAAACTCATATCATATTCTCCAAATTTTACCTTTCGGTCTTCAATGAGCTTATTGACACGCATTCGTTGTGCTTCAAAGGAAGTGGAGTCTGCGTTTTGAGCAGAGGCAGATAAGCTTATTAAAAAGAGAAAAAGAACAGAAAGTCGCTTTAATGACTGCATATTAAGATATTTTTAAAACCTTCGTGTAAGACAGATGAATCGTGAAAAAGTTTAATAATCCATGGAGCAACTAATTGTGAAATTCGATCCGGATGATATGTGACTCATCGTCAAACAAGCCCAATAGTTGACTTGCATTGGCTTTATTCATGGCGATTTCCAAAAAATTGCTAATTCCAAACAAGCATAGCTTTTCTCCTTCGGTTACTTCATTATAATTCCAAGAAAGATTGGTGATGGTTTCACTTCTTTTAAAATATAAGGTGAAACTTCTTCCTTTTTGAACCCGATTGAAAAGTTCTTTAGAGATATTTGTGATTGCGTTTCCAAATGCATCTACATAAACGACATTGCCACGAATCGTGTCGTTGTCGAATATCGGTTGTAAGGTCACTTTTTCTACTGTTTGGTCAATGCTATTGCCAATGTCAGTCAATTTACCTCCTTTTGCGATATGGCAGGCCGATTTGGTCAATATATCCGCCAGCGGGAAATGCAGGTATCGAAGATCCTGAATCAGGTTTATTTCGACAAGCTCCTGAGGTTGTTCTCCATTTAAAAGCAAGCTGAATATCCCATTATCAGCTCCGACAAAGAAATGATCGTTATAGCGCATTGCTACGTAGCGCGAGCCTTCGTGAAATAATGTGTTTATCCCAATAATGTGAACCGTTTTTTTTGGGAAATAATGATAGGCGTTAGCCAATACAAATGCCGCTCTCGGAATATTGAAGGCAGGTATTTCATGCGTAATATCAACAATTCGGACATCGGGGAGTTCCGATATCAAACTGCCTTTTAATGCTGCCTGATAGAAATCTTTATGTCCTAAATCTGTTGTTAATGTAATAACTCCCATTCTTGTTTATTTCCCTTTATGATATACCCTGTATTTCTTTTTGTTATGGATTTAATCTATCAACCAAAACCTCAAAATTAATGTAAAATTAACTCAAAAAAAAGAAAAGGTACACAAAAGTACGTAATGTCTTCTGATAAAAATAAATACAATCATCATATTCCATACGCTCCGATTAAGAACTGACTTTTTAATCTTGATAGCCACCAATATAAAAATAAATAATGAACTCTTTTTTTTATTTTTATTGTATATTCTGCTGTCAGAATTCATATTAATACTGTATTTTTGAATATTGGTTGATGGTTGTTAGTATGTTACCATTACGGAAATAATTCACCTTAAATTGAATGATTTGAACGAATTGCAAATTACATTGGATGATGTCAATCTAGCGATACTTTGGGGTGCTCAAAATGAGCACTTTGACTATATAAAAAAGCAATATCCCAAATTGAGAATTGTCGCTAGAGGCAATGAAATGAAAGTGCTGGGTGATGAAAAACAACTCGAATCTTTTAAAAATTCCTTTGACGATGTTATCAGCCATTTGGAAAAGTACAACAAACTTTCTTTGATGGATTTGGAAAATCTGATGCAGGCAGCCTCTGGGTCTGCAGAACAAGAGGAAAAGTTGTTAGCAGAAAAAGCGGCCTCGATCGGTGCGGAACCTATCGTATATGGTCCAAATGGGATTATCGTCCGTGCCCGTACACCAAATCAAAGAAAGATGGTGGATAGCATTTCTAAAAGTGATATCCTATTTGCAATTGGTCCTGCAGGTACAGGCAAGACTTATACAGCTGTTGCCTTAGCTGTCCGTGCGTTGCGCAACAAAGAAATCAAACGTATCATCCTAACACGACCGGCAGTAGAAGCTGGTGAAAATTTAGGATTTCTACCTGGAGATTTGAAGGAAAAAGTGGATCCCTATCTTCGTCCATTGTATGACGCACTCGACGATATGATTCCTCCTGAAAAATTGAAAGGATATTTGGAAAATAGAACAATTGAAGTTGCCCCATTGGCATTTATGCGTGGGCGTACTTTGGACAACTGTTTTGTGATCCTGGATGAGGCTCAAAATGCGACAGATATGCAATTGAAAATGTTTTTGACCCGAATGGGGCCAACTGCAAAATTTATTGTCACTGGCGATGTAACGCAAATTGATTTACCGAGAAAAAACCAATCTGGACTAGCAACAGCTGTCAGGTTGCTGGATAATATTGAAGGAATCGATATTGTTCATTTAAGTGGAGCAGATGTCGTACGTCATAAATTGGTAAAACGTATTTTAGAAGCATACGGAGATATTTAATAGTCAATAATAAAATGGAGATAGTGAAAGACTATCCACTCATAATATGAACGCAATACAAGAAACAAATTTTAATTTCGAAAATCAAACCGCTTTTTATAGAGGTAAAGTACGTGATGTGTACACCATTGCACATGAATATTTGGCGATGGTTGCTTCCGACCGTATATCGGCATTTGATGTCGTGTTGCCAAGGCCTATTCCTTACAAGGGTCAGGTATTGAACCAGATCGCAGCTAAATTTTTGAAAGCAACTGAAGATATTATTCCAAACTGGGTAGTTTCTGTTCCAGATCCAAGTGTGACTATTGGTCGCATGTGTGAGCCGTTTAAAGTAGAGATGGTGATTCGCGGCTATTTATCGGGTCATGCGTGGCGTGAGTACAGTGCGGGTAAGCGTTCCGTATGTGGTGAATCATTGCTAGAAGGGCTGAAAGAAAATGATAAATTACCTGAACCTATTATCACTCCGACTACCAAAGCTGCTGTAGGTCACGATGAGGATATTTCAAGAGACGCTATTTTAGCTCAAGGAATCGTTAGCGAAGCGGACTATATCCAGTTGGAAAAATATACAAAAGCGTTATTTCAACGTGGTACAGAAATCGCAGCGGAAAGAGGATTGATCTTGGTCGATACGAAATATGAATTTGGAAAAAAAGATGGCGAAATCATCTTGATTGACGAAATTCATACACCAGACTCTTCACGTTATTTTTATGCAGAAGGTTATGCCGAACGTCAAGAAAGTGGTGAACCGCAAAAACAGTTGTCCAAAGAATTTGTTCGTAAATGGTTAATTGAAAATGGATTTCAAGGTAAAGATGGACAACAAGTGCCGGAGATGACAGATGAAATAATAAAATCAATTTCTGAACGATATATCGAACTTTATGAGCATATTGTAGGCGAAAAGTTTGTCTATCCAAATGAGGAAGACGTTTTAAACCGTGTTGAACGTCATGTTGCACAGGCTTTAAAACAATTAAAGTATTAATTGAAAGAATCTAAATTATGAAATATACGATTGATAAGCATGACCGTTATATTGTGATAGAACCGCTTTGTGATAACCTTGATGCAGAAAAAGCCGTAAAACTGAAAGGTGAATTTCTGCTGAGAAATACGGTTGGTCAGCGTAATATTATTTTAGATCTATCCAATGTGCGAAAAATAGATGAAAGCAGTATTCGTCTAGCGCTATTGGCGAATCGCCTTTGTGATTCAAGTGGTGGACTTTTTATTCTTGCAAATTTAGACTCTGAAGTTCTCGATGTATTGGAAATGACACATTTGCAAACCCGATTTATCATTGTTAATTCGGTTAAGGATGCCGAAGATCGTGTTTTTGCACATGAGTTAGAACTGGATTATAGAGGCGAGAAAGAAAAGTAATATGCGATTTGAAGTTTTGATTTTAGGTAATAGCTCCGCTACGCCTATGTACGATAGGCATCCAACAAGTCAAGTCATAAACTTCAATGAACAATTGTTTTTAGTTGATTGTGGAGAAGGTACTCAGATGCAATTGACGCGCTATGGAATTAAAAGCAATAAGATTAATCATATTTTTATCAGTCACTTGCATGGGGATCACTATCTCGGTTTAGTCGGGCTATTGTCCTCCATGCACCTGATAGGACGCAAGAGTGATCTTCATTTATATGGGCCAAAGGGTCTAGATGAGATTCTTGCAGTCCAATTCAAATACTCGGAGACTATACTTCGCTACGATCTGATCTTTCATGAAACTTCGGCTGAAGAACCGCAGGTAATTTTTGAAAATCGATCCATTAAAGTAAGCACTTTTCCGTTGACACACCGTATTGCATGTACGGGATTTCGTTTTGATGAAGGACCGCGTTCGCGGCACCTTCTCGTAGAGGAGATCGAAAAAGCAAAAATACCGGTAGCCTATTATCAATTGTTAAAGAATGGAGTAGACTATGTCCGTGAAGATGGACAGGTATTCAAAGCTGATGCTTTTACTTTACCAGCACCATTATCCAGAAGTTATGTATATTGTTCTGACACCGTTCGTACAGCGAACTACCTGCCTTATATTCAGGATGCGACATTGATTTATCACGAATCTACCTTTCTCCATGAAATGGTTGATCGCGCAAAGGAAACATTTCACACCACGGCTTTAGAGGCAGGAGAAATTGCAAAAGAAGTACATGCCAGCAAATTGTTACTCGGGCATTATTCTGCACGATATAAAGATTTACAACCCTTATTAGTAGAAGCGCAATCCATATTCCCGGATACCATGTTATCTCAAGAAGGAAAATGGTTTAGCGTATAATGATATCGGTCGATTTTCTTTTTATTAAAAAAACTCAAAAACCTAGGGAAAACTGGTCGTCACAGCACCTATTAGAAGATACATTAAAGAGCTATGCTACCGAATAATTTTGCTTACATCCGCAAATATGATTGTGTATCTAAGCAAATTTATCTAAGTTTACGATTTAAAATTTAATAAATTAATGGACACTCCATTCAACTTAACGAAACTATTACGGGAAAATATTAAAAATCTCGTACCTTATTCTTCTGCTAGAGATGAATTCAAGGGGGAAGCATCAATATTAATTGATGCCAATGAAAACGCTTTTGGTTCTCCTTTAGCGCATAACTACAACCGTTATCCAGATCCTCTTCAACATCAAGTAAAGCATAAGTTGTCACAGATCAAAGGTGTTCCTGCAGCGAATATGTTTTTAGGTAATGGAAGTGATGAAGCCATCGATATCCTGTTTCGTGCATTCTGTAATCCGGGGATCGATAATGTGATTTTAGTGCCACCTACATATGGTATGTATGAGGTCTCAGCTAACATCAACGATGTTGCTTTTCGCAAGGTCAATTTGACACCTGATTATCAATTAGATCTTCCAGCGATAGCAGATGCAATTGATGAACATACCAAATTGATTTTTATTTGTTCACCAAATAATCCTACAGGAAATAGTATCAACCGTCATGATATCGAAACGGTCTTGAATAATTTTGATGGTTTGGTTGTAGTGGATGAGGCATATATCAATTTCTCTCCAATAAAATCATTCACTCAAGAACTTGCTGAATATCAAAATTTGGTCGTTTTGCAAACTCTTTCGAAAGCTTGGGGACTAGCTGCTTTACGTTTGGGAATGGCTTTTGCCAGTTCCGAAATTATAGCGGTATTCAATAAAATAAAGCCACCTTATAACATTAATCAAGCGACACAAGACATCGTACTAGAAGCGTTGGAACATGTCGATCAAGTCAATGGCTGGATCAAGCAAACCGTTGAAGAGCGCGAGAAATTGGTGCAAGCTTTGCAGCAACTTGAAATGGTGCAGCATATCACCCCTTCAGATGCAAATTTTATTTTAGTAAAAATGAACGATCCAAGAGGTGTTTACACGCATTTGGTGGAGCACGGTATTATTGTTCGTGACCGTTCGAAGGTAGAACTGTGTGCAGGGTGTCTGCGCATTACCATTGGCACACCAGAAGAAAACCAAATATTATTAGAAAAATTAACCACATTCAATATTTAAAATAATGCCTAATCAGCTCAAACGTGTATTGTTTATCGACCGTGATGGTACTTTAATTTTGGAACCAGAGGATCAACAAATTGATTCTTTTGCTAAACTTAAGTTTTACCCTGGTGCATTGCAATACCTTCCACGCATCGCGAAAGAATTAGATTTCGAATTAGTATTAGTATCCAATCAAGATGGTCTAGGTACTGAAGTGCATACAGAGGAAAATTTTTGGCCTGTCCATCAATTTATTATAGACACATTTGCAGCAGAAGGAGTTGTTTTTTCGAAAGAACATATCGATCGCACATTTCCTCATGAAAATGCGGCAACGCGTAAACCTGGTATTGGCATGCTCTTGGATTATTTTGATCCTTCAAAGTACAATTTAGCGCAGTCTTTTGTTATTGGTGATCGTGTAAATGATGTGAAATTGGCTCAAAATTTAGGTGCCAAAGCCATTTGGTTACGCAATAATGATGATCTTGGTGTTTTGGAGAATGTACTGATCGACAGTGAAACAATAGGTTTGGAAACAACCGATTGGAAGTCTATCTATGAATATTTGAAGTTGGGTACACGTACCGGTGAACATCATCGTAAGACGAATGAAACCGATATTTATATCAAATTGAATTTAGATGGTTCGGGTAAAGCAGATATAGAAACAGGATTACCTTTTTTTGATCACATGTTAGATCAAATAGCGCGTCACGGTGCGATCGATTTGACTGTCAAAGCAAAAGGAGATCTACATATTGATGAGCATCATACCATAGAAGATACAGGTATAGCGTTAGGAGAAATATTTTTGAAGGTATTGGGTGATAAACGCGGTATCGAGCGCTATTCTTACACTTTACCAATGGATGATTGTCTTGCACAAGTCGCACTGGATTTTGGTGGACGTAACTGGATTGTATGGGAAGCTGAATTTAAGCGTGAGAAAATTGGAGATATGCCAACAGAAATGTTTTTCCATTTTTTCAAATCATTCTCCGATGCTTCAAAGTCCAATTTGAATATTAAAGCTGAAGGCGACAATGAGCATCATAAAATAGAAGCGATCTTTAAGGCATTTGCCAAATCAATAAAGAAAGCGGTACGACGTGATGCTGATTATATGGAGCTGCCGAGTACTAAAGGAGTTTTGTAGAAATAGAGGAGAGGGGAATAGTATAGCTATTGTCTCTTATTGGCGGTCTGGTATTTCAGATCTAAAAACAATAAAAATGATAGGAATTATAAATTACGGAGCTGGTAATATTTTTTCATTGACAGCAGCTTTAGAGCGCGTGGGCCTTACCTATGGTATGGTCAATCAGGAAGAGGAGTTAGATCAGTACGACCGCATCATCATTCCTGGAGTAGGACATGCGGGGGCAGCAATGCAAAAACTTCGTGCTTCTGGATTGGCAGAATGTATTCATACGATTAAAAAACCAGTATTGGGTATTTGTGTGGGAATGCAGTTGCTGACCGATTTTTCTGAAGAAGGAAATGCAGACCTACTCTCCATCATTCCTTTAAAGACATTGCACTTTGATCAAAAAATCAAAGAGAAAGTTCCCCATATGGGATGGAATAGCGTATCCATTAGAAATGACAATCCATTATTCAGCAATATAGAAGATAATGCTTATTTTTACTTTGTACATTCCTATTTCATTGAATATGATACAGCATACACTGCTGCGATGTGTGCATATGGACTACCATTTTCGGCCGCTATAGCGAAGGACAATTTCTACGGTGTACAATTTCACCCCGAAAAATCCGGAAAAGTAGGGGAGCAGTTATTATTGAATTTTTCAAAATTAAGTTAGCAAATAAAAAAAGTTTACAATGTATATTATACCCGCTATTGACGTATTAGATAAGAAAGTTGTTCGTTTGAGAGAAGGAAACTATAATGACGTCACTACTTATGAGATCAGTTTAGAAGAGCAGATTGAGAAATATCATGCAAATGGTACAGAATTGGTACATATCATTGATCTTAACGGTGCAAAAGGTGATTTTAGTAACCAAGAATATTTATTTGACATCATTCAAAAAACAGAAATGAAAATTCAGTACGGTGGCGGTGTTCGCAGTATTGATAAAGTTAAGGAATTAGTGGATGCTGGTATCTACCGTGTTATTGTAGGTACGCAAGCAATTACTAATCCATCATTTTTGGAAGAGTTGAGTACCTTGAACGAAGGCAAAGTAAAATATGCTGATCATATCGTGATCGCTATTGATGTATTGGACGAGGTGATTAAGTATTCCGGTTGGTTAGAGTCATCTCCGATCAAATTAATTGAGTATATCGATAAATGTCTTGCATTAGGTTTTTATAGATTCTTATGTACTGATATCAGTAAAGATGGTAAATTAGGTGGTGCAGGAGTTGAGTTGTATAAGAAATTATTAGATCACTCCCCAATTATCAAATTAATAGGATCTGGAGGTATTAGTTCTATGGAAGATATTAGCAATTTAAACGCATTGGGAACGATGGAATCTGTTGTGGTTGGTAAAGCAATCTATGAGAATAGGATTACCATTGAAGAAATCAAAGATTGGAATCTGAAATCGTTAATTAACTTCTAAGGATGTTAGCAAAGCGTATAATTCCGTGTCTTGATGTTAAAGATGGTCGAACAGTAAAGGGAGTCAATTTTGTTGACTTACGTGATGCAGGTGACCCTGTTGAATTGGCTTGGCAATATTCCCAACAAGGAGCAGACGAATTGGTCTTTCTAGATATTGCGGCCACACATGAAGGCCGTAAAACAACGATCGATTTGGTGAAAGCAGTGGCTCGTCAAGTTAATATTCCATTTACAATCGGGGGTGGAATTAACGAAATGAAGGATGCTGAGATACTGTTAAATTCGGGTGCGGATAAGATTTCGATCAATTCGGCAGCAGTGCGTAATCCCCAGTTAATTAATGATCTCGCTGCAGCTTTTGGAGCGCAATTTGTTGTTGTCGCAATTGATACGCGGTACCTAGAAGGACAAAATTTTGTTCATTTAAGTGGGGGGCGTATCAAAACAGAACTAAAGACTGAAGATTGGGTTCGCGAAGCGCAAGAGCGGGGTGCAGGTGAAATTTTACTGACATCTATGGACCATGATGGTACAAAAAACGGATTTGATAATGGATTATTGAAAAAAATCAATGATTCGATTACGATTCCTTTAATTGCATCTGGTGGAGCGGGAAATCAACAGCATTTTGTGGATGTATTTCAACAAGCCAATGTTGATGCCGCTTTAGCAGCTTCGGTATTTCATTATGGGGAAATACTGATCCCAGCATTAAAAGATACGCTAAGGAGCAATGGGATTGTGGTAAGATAAAGTGAGCAGGTTAGAGGGGGAGAAGGTTAGATAGTTAGGGAAGTTAGATCGTTAGTAGGTTTAGAGCGTGAGTGCTATGAAGTTAACCTACTCAAGACTTCCATACAATATAAAAATAGAAATGTTAGATTTTTCAAAAAGTGACGGACTTGTCCCAGTGATTGTACAAGACGCCCAAACATTGGAAGTGTTGATGCTCGGCTATATGAATGAAGAAGCATGGCAAAAAACACAAGCCGAAAAGCGCGTTACTTTTTTTTCGAGAAGTAAAAATCGATTGTGGACTAAGGGTGAAGAAAGTGGAAACTTTCTAGAAGTGGTAGGATTGCATATTGATTGTGATCAAGATACGGTATTAATTAAAGCAAGACCAGCAGGCCCGACTTGTCATACCGGTAGTCGCAGCTGTTTTAATACAGAATTTAATCAAAATTTCGTATTGGAGCTCGAACGTATTATTAAGCATCGTTATGAATTTCCTTCTGACGAGTCTTATGTCAATCGTTTACGTTCAAAAGGAATTAACAAGATCGCGCAAAAAGTAGGTGAAGAGGCTGTTGAAACTGTTATCGCAGCATTGACAGAGACTGAGCATGATTTTATCAATGAAACTTCAGATTTATTATTCCATCTGTTGGTTCTACTACGTGAGAAAGGTATTTCTTTGGAGACCATTGCTAAAAATTTAGAAAGCAGACATCAATAATACGCTAATTTTAAAATACAGCATAAAATTAGGGTCACATGAATTATATTCCATGCGATTTTACTCCAAGAATTGGTGGAAGCTGAAGATAATAAAGATGCACTGAGGTTGCTTTCAGAAAATAGCAGATAAATTTACTTTTATAGCATAATCATGATATAAAAGTAAATTTATCTAAGTTTGTATACGGCAATTTTTTATTATGGATAAATTCGAAATAGAGCTAGCAGCAACATTAACAGGACATCAAAATCCCATCTTCGCTTTAGAAAAAGGATATTTTGCGCATACATTTTTTTCTGGGGGCAATGATAAAGGTGTGGTTGAATGGGATTCTCAAAACAGAACATTCAAACGCATTTTATGTGCAGTTAGTTCTTCGATTTATGCATTGCATTTAATACCCAATACATCTTATCTTGCCATCGCACTTCGTGAGGGGAAGGTCATGATTGTTGATGTGGAAAATCAGACATTAATAGCCAATCTGATGGTCTCCAATAAAGCTATTTTTGCGCTTCAGAGTATTCCTGCTAAAAATGAATTGGTAGCCGTAGGAGAGGATGGTGTCGCGAGTGTATGGTGCCTGAAGGATTATAAAAAAATATATGAATTTGCCATTTCATCAAATACCATTCGGACCATTGCCTTATCGCATGATCAAAAGAAAATTGCATTTGGAGATAAGAACGGTGATATATTTTTATTTTCTGCAGAAGACTATCATTTCTTGCTTGCCAATCAAAAGCACAGCATGCCCATTACAAGTCTTATCTTTTCGCGTAATAACCTTAAGCTCATTAGTGGGGCAAGAGATGCTGCTATTAAAATATCTGATGTTGCGAGTTTAAAAGAGCAATACAGTTTTGTGCCCCATATGTTTACCGTATATGGCATCTATCCGCACCCCAATTATCCTGTTTTTGCAACAGTAAGCCGTGACAAATCATTCAAAATTTGGGATGAGGAAACATTTTCTTTGCTTAAAGTGATCAACCGTGATAAATTTTATGACTCCCATACGCTATCCATCAATACAGGACTTTGGATTGATGGAGGTCAATATTTCTTGACAGCAGGAGATGATAAATTGATCAAGGTTTGGGCATTAAAATGATGTCAAACCTGTCTATGACAGTAAAGAAACGATTTCAGTTAAATATTGAGCATCAATTTCATCGAAAGCGTTTAGCTCATCGCTATCGACATCCAATATGCCAATGATGCTATTGTCTTGATATATCGGAATGACGATTTCTGATTTTGATAGGGAACTACAAGCAATATGTCCAGGGAATTCCTCCACATTAGGTACGATTATGGTTTTGTTTTCTTTCCAGGAAGTGCCGCACACTCCACGACCATATTGAATACGTGTACAGGCTACAGGTCCTTGAAATGGACCGAGCACCAGCTGTTCACCCTCGATTAAGTAAAAACCCACCCAAAAGAAATTGAACTGTTCTTTCAGTGCCGCAGCAATATTTGCAAGATTAGCTATTTGATTGGTCTCACCTGTAACCAAACCTCTGATTTGAGGAACTAAGCCTATGTATTGATCTTTCTTCGTTCCTTTGTTTATTGTTAAATCTTCTGCCATAAAAAAAGCGCTATTATGCTGCTCAAAGTTAACAGAATAATAGCGCTTGTAAAATATAAAAATTCTTTCCTTAACAGATTACAATTTTTTTAAGGCCAATTTGATCATACCCTCTACTGTCAGATTTGGATCTGTTTGAATCACAGCATTCAATACTTTCTCAGAAGTGGCTTTGTTGAAACCTAACATGACCAAAGCAGATAGTGCTTCGTCTGGTAGAGACTGTGCCATCGGAATCGTTGAAAGGGATTCTACACCTTGTTTTTTCAATTTATCTTGCAATTCTAAAATCAAGCGTTGTGCTGTTTTAGGACCAATACCTTTTATTTTCTGAATGAGCGTAACCTGACCATTGACAATGGCAGATTGAATTTCTTCTGGAGTATTGGATGAAAGAATCATACGTCCTGTATTTGGACCGATGCCAGATACCGAAATCAGATTTTCAAATAACTTCTTTTCTCCTTCAGTTGCAAATCCGTAGAGCGTATGTGCATCTTCCCTTACCTGAAAAGAGATGAATAGCTTACACTGCTCCTGGTCTTTTATTAAGGAAAATGTATTTAAGGAAATGTGGATATAATAGCCAATTCCACCCACATCGAGAACGACGTGAGTGGGGGCTTTATGTGCTAATTTCCCGTTAAAATATGCATACATAGCGATACGGAAAAAGAATTAATTACCTTGTTTTTCATGTGACTGTACATCGACTACAGCAATAGTAACCATATTCACGATTTCGCGAACTGAACTATCTAATTGTAATACGTGAACAGGTTTGTTCATACCCAGTAAGATTGGTCCCACAGCTTCTGCATTGCCCACTTCTTGTAACAATTTGTAGGCAATATTACCTGATTCTAAATTCGGGAATACCAATGTATTTGCTGGCTGTCCTTTCAATGTACTGAACGGGAAATTTGCTTCTAACAAATCACTATTCAGAGCAAAGTTTGCTTGTAAATCGCCGTCAGCAACAATTTCTGGATGATCTTTGTGAACGATTTTAATGGCTTCACGTACTTTAGTTGGTGTATTTCCTTCGTTAGAACCAAAGTTAGAATAAGAAAGTAAAGCAATACGAGGGCTTACATTCATTTTTCTAACAGCTTTGTCCAATAATACGGTAATATCTGCCAACTCTTTTGCAGAAGGCTCTTTATTGACCGTAGTATCACCTAAGAAGATCGGACCTTTTTTGGTCAACATCATATACATACCAGCGATACGGCTACCTTCTTTAGCGCCGATAACATGGATCGCAGGTTTGATGGTATTGGCATAGTTCTTTGTTAATCCTGAGATCAATGTATCAGCATCTCCAAATTGAACCATACTTGCTCCAAAGTAATTGCGATCAATTAGAAGTTTTTTAGCATCTAATTTAGAAAGACCACGACGTTGCCTTTTTACAAATAAATGTTCAACATATTCATTGACACGTTCTGACTCCATTTCTTCCAATGGATCAATGATTTGTACATCAGCCAATTCAAAACCGAATTCGTTAATTAACGCATTGATTTTTCCTTTTTTACCCAATAAAATAGGAACTGCAATACCTTCTTCTTTTACGATTTGTGCCGCACGAAGTGTTTTGTAATTATCTGCTTCAGCAAATACAACACGTTTCGGATTCCGTTTTGCTGCCATGGTCAGATTGCGCATGATCGCATCATCCTGACCTAATCTCTTGCGAAGTGTTTCTCTGTATTTATCCCAGTCTTCGATGATATGTTTTGCAACACCCGATGCAATTGCCGCTTTCGCTACAGCCACAGAAACCTCAGTGATCAAACGTGGATCATTAGGTTTTGGAATAATATAATCCGCAGAGAATTTTAGGTTGTTGGTGTTATAAGCTAGATTAACTTCTTCAGGAACGGGTTGTTTAGCTAGATCAGCGATCGCTTTTGTCGCAGCCACTTTCATTTCTTCATTGATAGCAGTAGCACGTACGTCTAAAGCACCACGGAAGATATAAGGGAAGCCTAATACGTTGTTTACCTGGTTTGGGTAATCTGAACGTCCTGTACCCATAATCACATCGTTACGCGTGGCAACTGCTAAATCGTAAGCGATCTCTGGGTTAGGATTAGCCATAGCTAATACAATCGGCTGATCAGCCATGGTCAATAACATTTCTGCTGTCAATACGTCTGCAGCTGAAAGTCCGATAAATACATCAGCACCATTTACAGCATCAGCAAGGGTATGGATATCACGATCAGTGGCATAAGTTGCTTTCATCGCATCCAATGTTTCACGATCACGACGGATCACACCTTTACTGTCTAACATGACAATATTTTCTTTTCTAGCACCAGCAGATACGTACATTCCAGTACAGGAAATAGCAGCAGCACCCGCACCATTTACAACGATTTTTACATCTTCAATTTTTTTATTGATTAGTTCACAAGCGTTGATCAGAGCAGCACAAGAGATAATAGCTGTACCATGTTGATCATCGTGCATCACTGGGATATTCATTTCAGCTTTCAAGCGTCTTTCAATTTCAAAACACTCTGGAGCTTTAATATCTTCTAAATTAATACCACCAAATGTAGGTTCCATTGCTTTCACAATGTTGACAAACTCATCTACATTTTTAGTGTCAAGTTCAATGTCAAAAACATCAATATCAGCGAAGATTTTAAATAATAAACCTTTACCTTCCATAACTGGTTTACCAGCTACAGCACCGATATCACCAAGACCTAATACGGCTGTACC
This sequence comes from Sphingobacterium sp. UBA6320, assembly GCF_002440335.1. Taxonomy (NCBI): domain Bacteria; kingdom Pseudomonadati; phylum Bacteroidota; class Sphingobacteriia; order Sphingobacteriales; family Sphingobacteriaceae; genus Sphingobacterium; species Sphingobacterium sp. UBA6320. The sequence goes on from NZ_DJTA01000019.1 coordinate 81,194, forward strand.
ATTACTAATTACCGCAACTAAATTACCTTTTGCGGTATATTTGTAAGCGTCTTCATTATTTGCAGCGATAGCTAAACAAGGCTCAGCAACACCTGGTGAATAAGCTAGCGATAAATCTCTTTGAGAATTTGTTGGCTTTGTTGGCACAACAGCTATTTTACCAGGTCTACCCATGGAATGGTAGTCTAATGCCGCTTGTTTACGATTTACATTACTCATTTTAATTCTTTTATATAGTGCTAGTTTGTTAAACTAAGGTTACAAATGTATCATTCTTTTTTTGAGAAAGAAATGATAAATAGTCAAAAATTTATTCTGAAGGGTCAATTTATTTTAATACATCAAGAAGGGTGAACATTCGTTTGCGCATGGCGGTGGCTGATCCGGAATAATTGTTGACTAAAAGAGTAAAGGTATATTTCTCTCCTGAACTGTTATTTTGGATGCCAGTATAGCCCAATGCACCTCCGATGGTGCCACTTTTCATCTTCATATTATTATATTCTGGTAAACTTTTATAGAATTCGGGGAACCAGGATTGCGATTGAGCGTACTGCATGATTTTGGTCATTGCTGCTGTCGTAACTCTATTTTGAGGAGAAAGACCTGATCCATCTTGATTGTTAAGTTCGCTATTGTTAATCTTTAATTTAGTTTCCCAATATTTCTGTATCAAAGATGCACCTTCGCTTGTTTCTGTCTTTTGTGCAGTTTGATAAGCAATTGCCTTTAAGAGTGCTTCGCCATAAAGATTGATGCTCTTTTGATTGAACCAATAAACAATGGCAGCAAGATCAGGTGACTCATGCGTGTCTAAGTGATGTTTTACGATCGTTGTTCCGGCAAGAACTTGACCGTTACTTGCTGATGTTGCTGTTTTGATCCCGACATGATCCAGTGCTTTTTCTAATTGAAAGACTACATCATATGCGGGATCGGGAACGGAAATCTCAATAGTCTTTTTAAGGTCTAAGCCATAAGTTCCGCGGATGTAGATGGTAGAAGCATAGGGCCCCGAATAGGCATATACCTGATCACCAGATCCGTTTTTACCTGTTGTCACCTCATTTATAATTTTGAGATAAGAAAGATCTGCGGTCAAATTTTTAATAGGAGCGGGCTTGCCGATCGCATCATTGGGAGAGAAGACCACACCTACTGCATTCTCTCTCCAGTTAAGTGAAGAGACACCGGCACCATAATAATTTCCAATATCAGACCAGATCCAACCTCCAGGCACTTTGTACCCTTGATAACGTGTGTCGTCACCTATGATACGGCCTTTTATTTCTTTAATACCTGCATTTTGAATGACGTATATCCATTTGTTGATGATCTGTTCTTCCGTTGACTCGGGATAGCGGCTACTTCCTAAAGTAGGATCTCCAGATCCTTCAATAATAATATCACCTTCTAGTACACCATCTGCCTGAATAGTTCCTGTGTACGTTAAAAGTGTTTTGAATTTATAATCTTTTCCCAAAATGTCAAATGCGGTAGCTGAAGTAATGACTTTCATCGTTGACGCAGTAGCCAAGCCCACATCTTGATTGTGTTCAAAAATTGGTGCTCCCGTACTTGCATCTAATACGGTCAAAGAAGCTGTTGCATTTTTTAATGAGGGATCATTTTCAAATTGTCGATAGGCTGCTTCAATTTTGGATTTTGATGCGGATTGTGAGAATGCGGATGTATGGAGTAACGGGAATAAGCAAATACTAACAAGGGTTAAGGTTGTACTGGTTTTCATTAATGATAATCTTTTCTGTTTTCATAAAGATACTATTGTTTGCTCAGAAATGTTTAATATGAAAGTCAAAAAGTAATACTTTAATACCCCTCTCTATGCCTGTCTGTAAACCTAACTAGGATCTATGCCTATTTTCATAAAAATGGAAGTGCTCCTTGATTTAGAATTGTTAATGAATATGATCCGACATGCTCAAAAACGGCTTATCGGTCGTGTCCTTATGTTTTTAAAAGCAATATGACATATTGGAGTGTTTACCCAAGCGGATAATATTTCGTTGTAAATCATGGATTTAAATTAATAATAAGTTAAGTTTTGGCTGTTGTTGTAATGCTTTTCTTTTTCTTGCTAGCTAAATGAAAAAATCCATAATCTTCCGCTGTGTGCTCAACGCTATTATCAATATGTTTCATCTAAAAAATGGCTATAAGTTATGTTTGTATCATTAATTGTGATGAATGATAGATTCTAATAAGTTGATTACTAATGATTGATCTCGTATTTAGGTGGTAGTTATATATGTTATGTGCTTGATTTTATTAAATCTTTTGATAAAAAACTTAATAAAATATTAAAAATGCATTAACCTTATGTTATTTTTGGAACGTTAATTTTGAGTGTTGATTCAGCGTAATCGACCTCCTATTGGGTATTATATTAATTTAAGTAGATGAGAAAGAACTGGCTTTATGTGCTAGGGTGCGTGGCTTTAATGTTTTCTTCATGCCGTAAGGAAACTGACCTAATTTCGAAGTATACCTCCAATCAGGTATATTTTTCAAGTAAAATTGCGGGTCTTCCGCAAACAAGAGTTCAAGGAACTCAATGGAGTGCCCATGATGCCATTGGAATTTTTATGTTCCAACATGGTATGGCTTTAGACGAAGCGTCTATTGTAAACAATGGCTTTAACCAACCATACACAACTCCTGGTAATGGTAATTTTTCACCTCAAAATGCACAGGCTTCGCTAGAATTTCCACGAGGAAGTAAAGTGAGTTTTGTTGCATATTATCCTTATCAAGAGCATGGTACATTAACACCTTCACTAGACATCACGAATCAGGAAAATCAAGCTCAACTTGATTTCATGGTAGCACGAAATACAACAGGATTGACTTCGGGGCAAGGTCCGGTAGCCTTATCGTTTGACAGACAAATGAGTAAACTGGAACTTAAAATTAAGGGAGCGGATCTACAGGGTTTAAAAGCTGATTTTATAGCCCTGCCATCGAGAGCGAGTTTCAATCTTTCTTCGGGACAATGGATAAAAGGTAATACAAACACAGATATTGCTGCTCGGGTGTCACAGAATTCGACGAATGAAATGATCGTCGAATGGACAATTTACCCAGGTACACTTACGGCAGAAAATAAAATCGTATTTACAAAGGCCGATGGGAAATCTTACACTTGGAGCATAGGTGAAGGTAAAAGCTATGAAAAGGGTTACCGATATCAGTATGACATCACACTGGGGAAGGACGGAACTGTTACTCCGCAACCTACAGCAGCCTATATGGAGCTGCCGGTAATATCAGAAAGTGCCACGGTCAAGTACAATCTCAAAATGTCGTCTTCTACAAAGAGAAATTACTCCATGTTGTATGATACCGAATATAAGGTGGCTTATTGGGTAGCTTATCCATTAAGCAAGGATTATCTCGGAAGTCAGAAACGGACAGATGTGTGGGCCTACGATCCCGCATTTTCATCAAATTTTCAAGCAAATCTCGAAAAGGGATATCCCAATAATGCGACGTTATTGCTCGACCGTGGTCATCAGCTACCGAGCGGAGACCGGACATACGATTTCGCTGAAAATGCATCCACGTTCTATTATACAAATATGACGCCGCAGAATAGATCCTTAAATCAAGGTTTATGGGCTGATCTTGAAAATAAAGTCCGTACCTGGACTACCCAGTCGGGAGTAGATACCATGTATGTAGTGACTGGTGCGATGGTCACGACCGCAACAGACAAGGTCGTCGATTATGTGAAGGATAATTCTGGGAAAGATGTCGCAAAACCCAAATATTATTACAAAGTATTGGCTATGAAAAAAGGTTCCGATTATTATACTATAGGATTTCGTATGAACAATGTGACGCCGACTAATACAGATTACATGAGCTATACGGTGACGGTTGAATCTCTGGAGAAAGAAACTGGATTTACATTTTTCCCTGCATTAGATCGGGAAACTAAATCGACTATCAATACACAGATATGGCGTAAATAGCGATATGATCATACATTATTAAATCAATTATTCAGATATAAAAAACATGAAAAAGAACCAATTTCTAGGTGCTGCACTGGCACTGATTGTTGTAGGACATTCTTGTAAGAACGATGACTATCGCGATTTGGGAACAAATGATAACGCACAGGTGCAATTTACTTCTTCGATTGCGGGTAGCGTAGCTACACGTGTCACAGGTAATGCTTGGGATGCTGACGATGCTGTAGGTGTATTTATGAAACAAGGTGATGGATTGTCTAATCCATTAGCCGCCAATAAAAAATATAGTACTGGCGGTAATGGTAATTTCTCTGGACAAGGAGCAGATATCATCAACTATCCACAGACAGGATCAGTAGATTTTATTGCATACTATCCATATACAACAAATCTTGAAGGAGCGATATTGCCTGTCACCGTCGCAGATCAGAGTGCTCCAGCTGCTATTGATGTGCTCTACTCCAACAATGCAACAGGCTTGACAAAAGCTAGTGGAGCTGCTAATCTTACTTTTAATCATAAACTGACTAAAGTCGCATTAGCTGTTAAACCAGGAAATGGTTTGACAGATGTAAATGGACTACAGGTGGTCTACCGTAATGTCAATACTACAGCAGCATTAGATCTAGCGACCGGTATATTGACCGGAGCTGCTGCTGTGCAGAATGTTACAGCAAAAACTACAGCACAAACGGATGCACAGTTGGTGGAAGCAATCCTGCTTCCTGGTGATTTTTCTGCTAAAGAGTTGGTTTTTACATTAGCATCAGGCACCTTTAAATGGACTTTGCCAGCTAATACGACCTTTGAAGCAGGTAAGAAATATACTTACGATATTGTTTTGTTGAAAAATGATGGAGTTAACCAAGTCGCAGTAACCGGCAATGGTACTATTACAGACTGGACAACTGTACCTGGGGGATCTGTAAATGTAGACATCGATGGCAGTCAGACTCCTACTGATCCAGGAAAAGAAGAGACAATTTTCTTGGAAACTTTTGGTGATCCTGATCCTAAAGCATCAAAAAAGGATAGAATTGGTACCTATGCAGGTTATACTGCAACAGGCGTGACATATTCGGATCTCTACACAGCTACATATGCAGATGTGCGTGCTACTTCAACAATAAATGGACATGTGTGGCTACCAGCAAACAAAGATACCGGGTTTAAAATCGAAGGAATTAATGCTGCCGGCGTTACCAATCTGAAGTTATCTTATAAATTAGCTGGTAACGCAGTGAGCTTGCCAATGACAGGGGTAAAAGTTCGTGTTAATGGTGTAGAACTCGCTGTCCCTACAGGAGTACTGGGTGCTGAAGCAAATACATTTTCAACTATTGATATCTCAGGCATTGCAAATAGTAACAGCATCACACTCGAATTCTATAGTAAAGAAACAGACAATACAAATGGTTACCGTATTGATGACATCAAACTTGTCGGTACAAAATAATAGGGTTGATTAATACATGAAGTTGTAAACAAGAAGAGGATCCCTTTCTCTTCTTGTTTATTTTTTATCCGTAATTTAGGTATTCTCAATATTTTTCCTACCTCGGTCTATTTTTTTAAGATTTATATTAGATTTTATTTTAACGTTACACATGCGTAGTTTAATTTATTTATATAGTTGTTTTGCTTTACTTTATGTCACGAGCTGCGCAAAGAGAGAGGATGATACCATTGCTCCGATAGCTTCTCGTACGGTGATGGTCTATATGGCTGCAAACAATAGCTTATCATCTGAAGCATATCAAAATCTCAATCAGATGGAAGAAGGATTTGTGGGTATCGACGGTAAATTGTTGGTCTATGCCAGATTATTTGGTCAGCAGCCCAAAATATATGAAATTCAGTACGATACTAGTCCAGAGATTAAAAGTAAGGTTCTTAAAACATATAGTGATCATGATTCTTCCGATCCAGAGATGATGAAAATCATATTTGCGGATATGAAGGGTCTCTCTCCGTCGCATTCGTATGGAGCTATTTTATGGTCTCATGCAACCAACTGGGTTCCTGCGAATCTTGGTAAATTGGGTACTAGGTCTTTTGGCGATGATCATTTTAGCCGTATGGATGTACAGCAGCTTCAATCAGCTTTACCTCAAGGGTTGGATTTTCTTATTTTTGATGCTTGTTCTATGGCATCTGTAGAAGTGTTATATGAACTTCGTGAGGCTGCACCCTATATCCTCGCATCGCCAACTGAAGTATTGAGTGTCGGCATGCCATACCATCAGATCAACTCCTTATTATTTGATCGTGATGTTAAACATGGATTGACCGCAATCGCAAAAGCATATGTCGGGTATTATCAACAAAAAATAGGTTTGGAGCAGTCTGCTACCTTTTCGCTGGTAGATACTAAGCAATTGCCCTGGCTGGCACACAAGACCGCGCAATTGTTGTCGCAAAATCCACAGTTCTTGTCGGGGATAAACAGAAATAATGTACAGCGCTTAGATCTAGATCCTAATACTCCCGTCAAAGCATATGATTTTTTAGACTTGTTCGAGAAGCATCTTCCATCGGACCACTTATTGTCTTTTAAGTCTGCGATCGACAAGGTCATTATATTTAAAGCGAATACCCCCACTTTCTTAGGTAAACCCATCACTAATTTTTCAGGGCTGTCAAGCTATATACCTGCCCCCGAAGAAAGTTATCTTTTTCCCTTTTACAGGACGCTAGCTTGGTACGGTGATGCGGGATATAATAGCTTATTTTGACAAAATAACCATAAACGTAAAAATATCGATTAGTGGTTTACTTCTTCAAATTTTCCTAACTTGCATGATCAAATTAGAGAAACAATGACGCATTCAGAAAAACTAGCGGCAATAAGAAGTCTGATGAAAGATCAAGGTGTTGATGGTTACATTATCCCTTCTTCTGATCCGCATATAAGTGAATATTTACCAGATCGTTATAAATGTATTGCGTGGACTTCGGGTTTTACGGGTTCAGCAGGAACATTAGTGATCACACAAGATTTTGCAGGTTTATGGACGGATGCCCGTTATTTTGTTCAAGCAAATGAACAATTGGCTGGGACTGGATTTGAATTGGTAAAATTAAAAGTTCAGGGCAATGCCGAATATGCAGAATGGTTGGGCGAAAAATTAGCGAAAGGAGCAAAGGTTGCATTTGATGGAAATTTAGCTTCTTTATTAGTCGCACAATCGGTAAAAGATATATTAAAACCTATTGATATTATTGTTGACGGTCACGTTGATTTATTATCATCGCTTTGGGAGGGAAGACCTTCTTTACCTACTGCAAAAGCATATTTATTGGCTGATACAACAACAGGACAATCAACAGCATCTAAATTAGCTGCAGTACGTGCTGTCATGGTCAAGAATAGAGCGCAGGCGCATCTTATATCTTCTCTAGATGATCTCGCTTGGCTTCTCAATATCCGTGGTCGTGATGTTCCTTGTAATCCAGTTGTTTTAGGTTTTGTTTATGTAACAGCTGATGAAGCTATCTTATACATTGAGCCTGTTAAATTGGATGAGGCTACAAGAATAAGTTTACAATCTTCGGGGGTGCAGGTGAAACCTTATGAAGACGTATATACTCAGGTTAGCCATTTAGCGGTCGATTCCATATTGATCGATCCGAAGAGAACCTGTTTTGCGATCTACGACGCTATACCTGCTGCGGTTAATATTATTGAAAAAATCAATCCTTCGACGTCTTTAAAAGCAGTGAAGAATGAAGTGGAAATTGCACATACTCGTGAAACCATGATCAATGATGGCGTTGCGCTGACCAAATTTTTTAAATGGTTGGAAACGGCGGTGCCAAAGGGTGATCAATCTGAAATATCTATTGCAGCACGATTGCAGGAATTTAGAGAGGAGCAACCTGGCTTCAACGATATTAGTTTCAATACCATCGCAGGTTATTTAGATCACGGCGCATTGCCACATTATTCTGCAACTGTTGATAGCAACTATGCGCTAAAATCAAAAGGATTATTGCTGGTTGACTCAGGAGGCCAATATCAAACGGGTACTACTGATATCACGCGTGTTGTTTCTTTGGGTGAAATCACGCAGGAAGAAAAAGAAGATTATACCATTGTATTAAAAGGTACTATTGAAGGAAGTCAAGCTATTTTTCCGCAAGGATCTAAAGGGTATCAGATTGATGCGATTACTCGTCGTCCGATTTGGGCTACATTACGCAATTATGGACATGGAACTGGACATGGTGTAGGTTTTTTCTTGAATGTGCACGAAGGACCGCAAACTTTCAACTCTGCAAATATTGATGTTGCTATAGAATCGGGGATGATCAGCTCTATTGAACCTGGTTTATACCGCGAAGGAAAGCATGGTATCCGTATCGAAAATTTGGTTTTATCGCGAAATGCGGAGTCTTCTATATTTGGTGATTTTATGGATTTTGAGACGCTGACTATCTGTTATATCGCTACAGATCTAGTTGATAAAACCTTATTAGACCAACAGCATATCAACTGGTTGAACCAGTATAATCAATGGGTTTTCGATAAACTGAAGAGTCGATTAAATGAGGAAGAGCAAGCATGGTTAAAAGATAAAACGGCAGCGATTTAATAGGTCGGCATAACTACTAGCATAAAAAAGGAGATTATATGATCTCCTTTTTTGTTATAAAATAGATGTGCTATAACGTTTTAATTGTTTGAAAATAATCCTATTTTTGTTGAAAGACCAAATCATATCATGCGTAAAATCCTATTTTTAAGTTTTATCTTCTTCTGTTCTTTATCTTCATTCGGACAGCAATATATCATTCCGATGCCGCAACATGTGGAAGTACTACAACAGCCTTCATTTTCTTTGCAAGGTAATCTTGTGATCGGAACGGGCTCATTTGAAATACAGGCTAAATATTTAGCTAATCAACTGGAAGGTGTATTGCGATCAAAAGTTAATCTTAAAAAATCGGGAACGATACGTTTTCAGAAAATAAATCATCAGGTGATAGGTCAGCACGATTATTATGAATTAAAAATCGATGCTAAAGGTATTGTCATTTCTGCATCTACAGAAGATGCAGCTTTTTATGCTGTGCAGTCCTTACTACAGCTTGTAGAGGAGCATCGGGCAAAAGGTAGTATACCGGCATTTGAAATCAAGGATTATGCTAAATTTACATATAGAGGGGTTCATCTTGATGTGAGCAGACACTTCTTTACTGCCAATGAGGTCAAATCATTCTTGGATTATTTATCGCGCTATAAAATGAATAAATTTCATTGGCACCTAACCGATGATCAGGGATGGCGTATCGAAATTAAAAGTCATCCAAAGCTAACAGAAATTGGTGCTTTTCGAGCGGTAACACAAGATGTGAAAGATTCCAAATTGACAAAAGATGGTCGCTATGGCGGATTTTATACACAGGAACAGGTAAAAGATGTGGTGGCCTATGCAAAAAAGCTGCATATCGAAGTCATTCCTGAAATCGAGATGCCAGGTCATGCGCTAGCAGCTTTGGCGGCCTATCCTGAACTTTCTTGTACCGGTGGACCGTTTAAAGTAGGAACATCTTGGGGTGTCATGGATGATATCTACTGTCCAAAGGAAGAAACCTTTTCCTTATTGGAAGATGTAATCGATGAAGTCGTTACTTTGTTCCCGAGTCATTACATCCATATCGGTGGTGATGAGGCTCCGAAAACACGATGGAAGGCCTGTGCACACTGTCAAGATCTCATTAAGAAGGAGGGATTGAAAGATGAATTTGAATTGCAATCGTACTTCATCAAACGGATGGAGAAATATATCAATGCAAAAGGTAAAAGTATCATCGGTTGGGATGAAATTTTAGAAGGCGGCTTGGCTCCCAATGCTACGGTGATGAGTTGGACAGGTATCGAAGGTGGTATTCATGCTGCTAAGACGGGACATGATGCGATAATGACTCCTGTAAGTCATATGTATTTGGACTATTATCAAGGAAATCCACAATCTGAACCGTTAGCTTTTAATGCAGAACTGCGTTTGGATAAAGTATATTCTTTTAATCCAGTTCCTAAAGAATTGAGTGCGCAAGAAGCGAAACATATTTTGGGGCCACAGGCGAATATGTGGACCGAATATATTACAAATTTTAAGCACGTCGAGTACATGCTTTTTCCTCGATTGCTAGCTTTATCCGAAGTGGCTTGGGGTACATCCAATCCTGACCAATATAAGTCTTTTGAGAAAAGAGTCATCCATGAGTTTAATTATCTTGATCGTAAGAGCATCAATTATAGTAAGGCTATTTTTGAACTAAATGGCAGCATTGTTTCTAAGGAGGGAAAGATGTACTACGAATTGTCGACAATAAAGAACGATGGAACGATACGTTATACAACAGATGGAACTGAGCCGAATATCCAAAGTCCAATTTACATAAGTCCAATTTTAGTCGATAAAACAGTAACCATCAATGCGGCAAACTTTGCTGTTGATCGGATGATTGGATCGGTATTGAAACAGGATTTTGTTATCAGTAAATCGACTGGAAAATCGATCCAATTGCTGCATGAACCAAGTGAAGCGTATTATGGAAGCGGTGGTGCGACCTTGGTCGATGGTGTTTATGGCAACAAGCAATATTTCAAAAAAAATTGGCTAGGTTTTAATGCCAAAGATTTAGTAGCAACGATTGATCTTGGTACAGCAACGACATTTTCAAATGTTGAACTGAATGTCGTAGATCAAAATGCGAGCTGGATTTATTATCCGCAGTCGGTAAAAGTTTATGTATCCAACGACAATCAAAATTTTACGCTTGTAAAAGAGGTGGGAAAAGAGTTGATTTCCGAATCGAAAGGAACCATCAAATTACAGTTTGATCAGCAGACGGCAAAATATGTAAAGATTGAAGTTCAGCATTTGAATCAAATCCCATCAGGATCAACAGGTGCGGGATCTGCAGCTTGGTTATTTGTTGATGAATTGTCGGTTTATTAATGTACGTTTTGTGCGCATCAGTTGGTACTGAAGCGTGTAAGTTGGTATAACACTGATACCAAGTCAAGCGTCAGCTAGTTAAAAAAGAGACCAGAAAAATAATTTTTCTGGTCTTTTTTGAGATTATTAAGCTGGTGGATATATCAATCTAACATCAACAAAAACTATTTTGTGATGCATTTTTTTTGGAGGCAGCTGATTCTGATGAGTAACGTTTTCCTATACTTCGGAATTTAGTTGACGAATCAATTCGTACAGTTTCGATTTATCTATCGGCTTCAATAAATACCCGTCGATAAAAGGATAATGTGCTATCTGTTCCTGATCGCTTCTACTGGTTGATGAACTGATAATATATATGTTCATTTGACTTAAAAAATCCGAACCATAATGTTCTAATTTATCCATCATTTCCCAACCTGTCATAAATGGCATGTTGATATCGACGAATATGATTTCTGGAGTCATATCTTGCTGTTGTTTTTTATTTTCAAAATAATCCAATGCATCGAGTGCATTTTCAAATAGGTTGATCTCAAGTGGGAAATCTGGAAAGCTTTTAATCATGTTGTTAAAAATAACACGTAGAATGGCATTATCGTCCACTACCGTTATCATGCTCTTTTTTGTGGAATTAGAAGTTTTCATGTTGTTGTTTTTAGAAATCTCACTAAAAAAGTAGTGCCTTTACCTGGAGCGCTTTTAATGTCTATTTTACCACCTAGGGCTTCAACTTGATACCTTGTGATAAATAGACCGATACCTTTACTATCAAAACCACGATGAAATACTTTTCGAAACATGAAAAGTTGTGACTTATACTTAGGTAAGTCAATTCCTATGCCATTGTCTTCTATGCTGAAAATGGGGGTGTTATCTTCAATGTAGGTTCTGATATGAATCTGAGGTGCTATATTTGGATCTGTAAATTTTAAAGCATTACTGAGTAAATTATTGAAAATACTTTCCAAATACTTTGTAGGATAGTGGATGTTTTCAACTTGGAAATCGGCTGTTAGTTGGGCGTTTTTACTTTGGATCTCGCCGATAAATTGACTGTAGATCTTTGTGTAAATCAAAGAAAAATTACAGTTATCTTTTAAAATATTTGTATTTTCTCGTAATTCCAATATCTCCGATAATTCTTCTAATGTATCGGTCAAGCTATCATTGCTGGTTTTTAAAAGATCTAAATATTCATTTTTAACATCAATGTTACTTTCATCTTTCAATTCGCTAAGGAGCATATGTATATTGCTAACAGGTCCTCTTAAGTTATGGGCAACAATCTGATTGAAATCTTCCAGCTGTTTAACTTTTGTTTCCAATTCAATTTTTACCAGCTCAAGTTCATGTTTTTGTCGTTCGAGAATCTCGCGGTTCTTTTTAGCATCGGATATATCCTGTAGCTGAACGATAAAAAAAGAGAGCTCGTTAAATTGATTGTGAACCGCTGAAATTGTAACAGAACACCAAATGTAATGCCCCAGCTTGTGTTGATAGCGTTTTTCTAAAGTAAAGCTATCAATTTCTCCTCTGGCAAGTCTTTGTCTTTGTTTATAGTCAAATTCAAGATCGTCGGGATGTGTATAATCTAAAAAATTAATGGTAGACAATTCCTCTTGTGAAAATCCCAAGATTTTGCTTAGGGTTTTATTTGCTTCAATGCAATTGCCTTGTAAATTGGTTAGAGAAATGCCTAGGCCGGAGAAATGAAATGCTTGATTAAATTTATGCTGGTTAAATCTTATTTTTTCTAGTGATTCTACTTTTTCAGAAATGTCGGATACCACAATGGCAACACGGTCTTTGGTTAAATGAATAGGCATTATTTTCATTTTGTACCACTTCCCCTTATGGGTGTCGAAGTTGGATATGAACTCCATTTTGCAAACCTTATTTAAGGTAAGTGCTTTGTCAATCAATTCTAAGGCTCTCTTAGAAATCGGTAGTGGAAATAAATCCTTTAGGTTTTTGTTTAAAAATTCATCGGGTTTGTAAAATAATAGATCTGAATTACTCGTCCAATAGTTTGTAAAAACACCTTCTTTCGTTACTTCAAATACAAGATCATCGAGCGAAGCGACAAGAAGCTGAAGATGCTTTTTTTTCTCGAGCAGGTCTTTATTTTCTGTTATTAATCTGGTCACATCGCAAATGGCGATAATCATATGCATGTCAGATCTTTCGGGTACTATTTTAGAGCTAAAAGAGAGCCATTTAAGATGTCCTTCTTCTGTCATTATGCCATAATTATGATCAATCTGTTTTTCACCGGTTTGTAATGTATTATAAAAAGAGAGTTCTTCAGTAGGGATGATACGCTGATCTTCTACAGCATAAAAAATCAAGGCCTCTTGAAATTTTTTATTGCCAATTTTGTCTATAGGTAATAAAAGCTTGACTTGCTCATTGTAGGATAGCATATAACCATCTTTATCAAGCGCTAATAAGCCCTCAATCCCTAAAGTTATCGGGTAGGAGTACTGTTCGTTCAATGCGTGGTAGTCAGGTTCCATTCGTGGATCAAGTTAGAAAGCCTTTTAATATTGAAGCATGCAAAAGTGCACATTTTATTCAATTTAATGATTAAAATTGAGCATTTCGGTATTATATTTAGATGTTGTATTGATTTTTTTTAATTTTTCTTTTCTATCCAGATGCTATTCAGCCAAAGATGTTCACTTCCTTCTTTCTTGAATGATATCTTTTGCGGGCCCGTATGATCGATTTTAATAGACCCTAAACTGGTATTGACAAACTCGTCTGTGTAGTTGTTTTCATTGGGTTCAACGACCATTTTTCCATTTGAATCTAGTTTTTCAGTTATGGATTGTGTCCCTATTTGAATTGAAATAGTCGAGAAGATTTTATTCGGATTATGTGCAGATATATCCACTTTATAAACACCTACTTCAGGAAAATCAATCATCCATTCGATCGTCTCATTGTTAGTCTGAATATGCTGTGGCCTCTTGCCGTCATATTTGGTTATTTGTAATTTATCTTGATGAAGTGCATTTATACTATTTAAAGCAAAGCCTCCAAATGTAGATTCCGCTACGATCTCTTTATCGAGCTGTAAGGGTTCATTGTAGGTCAGCGAAATAGTCGATACAAAAGGATCAGGTTGTTTTGCTGGCAATTGTATATGTAATAATCCACTCTTCTGTTTAAACTTTAAAGAGGTTTCAGATGCTCCAATTCGAACGGAGACTTGTGAAGGTTTTGATTTTATTCCAGATATCCGCAATATCCGATCAAGGGGCCAATTAAAAACCTGTGCATACACCTGTGTTTGCTTGCCATGTGTTTTTGTTGTGAGGTAGCCCCAATCGTGCTGATTGACTCTTAAATCCAATCCAGTGGCACCATAAATGCTCTCTCCTTGTCGTTGGAGCCACTTGCCTATATCTTCAAGTCTGGAGATGCTCTCATAGGGTATTGTTCCATCTGCACGTGGTCCGATATTTAAAGTATAGCCACCGTTGAGACTGACATTTGATATCAATGAATTGAAGATCTGGCTTGTCGATTTCCACTCGTTCTCTTGTCCATTGTATCCCCAAGAGTGAGCGATTGTACCGGGAGTTTCCCATGGATGGTCAACATAGGTAGTTCCAAACTGATTGTCACCGAATGTTTCAAAATCTATATTTTTTTCGTCTGTTGGTAAACCTAGTCTGGAATTGATCAAGCACTTCGGTTGCAGGGTATGAATGAGTTGAACGACTTGTTGCAGCTGTTGCTTTTTAATAATTGATTTTTCATATGGAATCCACATATCAAACCACATCAGTGCGATATCGCCATAGTTGGTTAACAGCTCGCGCAATTGTGGGATTACTTTTTCCTGCCAGTATTGATTATATTGTGGGTCGGTAACATGTCCTGTCAATTCTTGGTTATGATTCCATGCATACGGATGTTCCCAATCGATCCAATGTGAATAGTAAAACCCAAGTTTCATATCATGCTTCTTGCATGCTATTGCTAATTCTTTGATGATATCTCGATTGGTGCCGCTTAATCTACTGAGGCTGTAATCACCGATCTTAGTATCCCATATCGCTACTCCATCATGATGTTTGGCCGTCATGATGATGTACTTCATTCCAGCTTTTTTGGCGAGTAGTACCCATTCTTCTGGATTGATCTGATCCCATACAAATCGCTTTGCCAGTTCACCATATTCCTCTTTGGAGACCCGATTACGATAGCGTAGCCATTCTGCATAATTGTTTGCATAGCGCAGTTTTTCACCTTTCCACAATCCTTCGGCTGCACTATAAAGTCCCCAATGAATAAACATGCCAAAACGGTCGTGGCTAAACCATTGTGTTTTTGAATTCTGCTGTGCAAAAAGTGCAGTCGTAAATATGAAAAATAGACAAAAAGCAAATAGAATTCTTTTCAAGGACTTCATCATAGCGGTTACGGTCTTAAGATAGACGTAAGATAGTAAAAATATTCCATGTAGCGCAAAACAGTTTTTAAGTTATTTTATATCATAATAGGCGAATGAATTAAGTGTCAGCATAAATTTTGATGTGAGAATGGGGCGAGATACGAAATTTATATTAGATTAAGATCTCAATTTGTATGTCTACATCATCATCTAAGGGATACCTATTAGGGATTGATCTGCTCCTTAAATTTAGCGATGATAGCTGTGCTTTAGCGATCATTGCTCATGGTGTCTGGTCGATGCTGACTTTCATGCTGATACAAATCCATTATCATGTTATATGCTTGTTGCTAGTCCAAATTTTAGACTGAAAATGCGCCTATGATGGCCGTTGGATGTAATTCTTTATGATTTAGCAATATAAATCTGTCCGCGATCACTCCATAATATTCAATACTCATCGCTACAATAGCTGACTGAGCTTGTCTTGCAGTGCAGTCAATTAAAAATTGATGTTTGTCCTGTACTTTTGGTCCGTTAACAAGATCAAGATCCAAATGCTTTTCTACGATATTAAAGACCGTATGGGTATCGAAATTATAGATCCCTACTCCTATTTTGATACGAATGGAATGGGTGTAAGGAGGCTTATACAGATCATTTTTGATATTAAAGCTCGGAAATTGTATCTGTAGCTGATGATCAACTTGCATATTCAAGGTGGGATCAAAGTAGAGAAAATCATGCATATGGCACTTTTCATTAAATTGGAAGTTCAGCAAACGGTCTAGTTTTCCAAGATGTATAGTTTTTTGCCCCAGGTATTGCCCATTTGCACGCATGACACGTTTAAGATAAGTGATGAGGCGATTATGCATCGTACTGTCATGGAATCCCAGATGGAGGCCATTAAATGTGCGTCTTATTAATGAACCCGCTTTGCTGGCTTTTCCAAAGTCAATGGAAGCTGCTACTGTCCACCTGCTTTGCCTGGTTTTGGAGCTGCTTTTAGTTTGGACGATATTTTTGTTATTTACTTTGCGATGTACGAGTCCTCCAAGTGATCCACGTAGATAGCCGTCGTCAATATATCCCATAATTATAGCTAATAAAATGATTCATATCGATGAAGTTAATGAAATAAATAATTAAAAATCAGACTTTTAATTATTTTTATAAAAATTGAAATGGTGAAGTATTAATCATTTTTAAATTTATAAATAGAGAGTTCTGTCCATTATAAAATTGTTAATGGAGCTCCTTTTTATTGTTAGTTAGAGCAAATGCAATTAACGGATATCCCTATAGGCCAATATTGCTGCATATCGGTATCGTATGTCGGGGTAATATGATCATGATACTAGGGAAAAGTACGATCTAATCATTAGACACGCAAGGTCCCTCCGTTGTATATGCGTGTTAGATCCGTGGTAAGTCCGAGTTAAACATGGAAATAATATGTTTACATCATTCTGTCAAGATTCAAATACCTACTGTTACATACCAAGAGGACATATACTATGATTGGTCTTATGATAAACATGTACTGAATATGTGCATAAGACACGGATGTGATATAGTTTAAATCGTTTTATGTAAATAATTGATGTGTGTTTTGATTCAATAAATTAACAAATGTATGTTAAATCTATATCATTTATTTTTTATTTTCAATATTATTTTTACATTTGTATAGAATATCTGTACATTTTAATAATTTTTATAAAACTTGATTATGGAACTTAACACTCAGTTTTTAGTTGATCGATTGGTTCAGCGGATGGACGTCGATCGCATTTTTTTGTTTCAATTTTTAGATGAGGGCCGTAAAAGCCCCCATCTACTGTTAGTTGTCAACCCTATCAAAGGTGTTTCTGTCAGAAGCGTTTCGCCTATTATTCATCTTTGTATGGCGGATATGCCAGAGATTCCTTTTACTGTTATTTGGACTAGTGATTGGGTCAGTCAATTGAAAAAGGGAAGTTTATATTATACTTATGCTTCGCTGCCTTCGCATCAGCTTTATCAATCGGGAAAGAAAGGTTATCCAACGGTATCCAATAAGCTTGTAAATAGTTTAATGGAGATGTTTGTGTTGGACTATGCTCAAGGAAAAAAGGTGGCCGACGAGTTTATGGTTGCTTGTTATTCTTTTAGATCAAAGATGGACTTTTTTCAGGCGACTGTCATGTTGCATCAGTTTGTTATGTTGCGGTTAAAGGGGTTTCAAAGCATGGTAGGAGGGGCTATTGGGAAGTCGCAAAATCTGGAACATCTGCTGAAAGTGATGCGCGGAGCAGTGCCCGGACTTTTCGAAATTTTTACTTATGATGTCCATAGTACACGTCTGCTCAGACTGCTGGATAGCAGTTATCTATATTCGAAAAAAAAGGATCGTATCGATATTTTGGAAGAGGAATTTGAGTTTTTATTGGTACAATGTCAAGCTTTAGGAAAAGCTATGGATGACATGGTTGATTTTATGAATGATGGTGTCGCTGCCTATCGTAAAAAGCAAAGTGATCGCATCGCACAGGTTACTCAGTTGGGGGGTAGTGTTGATAAAATCTCTGTTGTAGATCGCAAGCAGAATAACAATATAGCTGTAGATTCTCCTATTTTAAAAGATTTTTCTGGTTTTCCTTGGCCGCAAAAGTACAAAGATGATGCTCATATCATTATCGATAAGATCTTTTCGAGCTATCGGCCCGAACAAATTTTATTGGTTAACTATCAAAGTGCTGGATTATCAAAAGGCAACCCTTTTCAAGACGAGGAAGTTCATCAATCTGATGGTGTCAAAATTCAGCTTTATCTGGTCGTCCTGACCAAGAAGAACTTGCCATTTTCTTTTCGACAGCGAAATTTTGGTGATGTTGGAGCTTCTATGGTGTTTTTGGATTTACCTCATGTGGAAAAGCATCTGGCACTCGGAAGTCGGTTTGTGAATATCGTTTGGGAAAAATCTTGGATTTTAAGGCAAAAGTCTACTTTCCATACGCATTTGAAAGCTCAACAGATAGATTGGAGCGATCAACTGGAGCACGTTAAAAGCTGTTCTGAAAATGCTGGTTCTGTTATGCGCAATTTGTTGATGACGATGACAGATGTGCCTCAATTGATGCCTGACACGGCTTTGCTATTGCTACGGGAACTTTATATTATCGGTATACAAACTTATGTGCAGTGCGCCATTGGATATATTCCTAAAAATATGGATCTCTCGGATCTGATGGACTGGTCTGCTGTTGCAAGTACAGATGTTATAGATGGCATTATGAATACTCATGATCTGAATAAGCTGATTCTGTCAATTATTTTAAAACCTAAAGATATATGGTGGAAAAGTCCTGCTATGGATATGGATGAAAAGCACAAAACTTTGATCATAAATCAGGCCCGTGCTATTGTTGAGCTGTACGAAAGACTGCTTAAAGGTGTCGTTTTATCTACTGAACAACGAATTGTGGAAGCAAGTTAGGGACTGCGATAATTTTTCGAGAATATTAATTTAAATTTTTTGAAGATTTTCGCTAGGGAAAAAGCGTTTTGAGGAACCTTATTATATAAGGATAAATGGAAACTTGTTATTTCAAGAAACCAAAGCCTGTTGGCGTAAATACGTATAGCCGGGATCGATGCATAATTGCTTTGTATCTATTATATCTCAAAAGTATTTGACATGCTTAGGAGCTGTTTCATTAAGACGTAGTAGCGCAAGGAGTTTTTGTTTATTGGTAGATCCTGTATCACTAAAATTCTTATTACATAAAATCAAAGCATGATGAAAAATACGGATTCGGAAACTATCGTAATACCAACAAGTTTTAGATATGCTTGTGAACTTTTTGGTATTGCGGTACCGGATTTTTTGCAACTATATGTGAATCATTTTTCTTATATGGATCAAAATTTCCATGATCATTCGGTTTATAATTTGGTTACTAAATCTTTTGAATATGTGCGTCAGGAAGATGAAGGTCAAAATCAAGTCCTACAGATTAAACTGAATAAAGAAGATCAAGATAAGGGTGTGAAGCTCATTCAAAGTCAAATTAAATTGTCCATAAACAAAAATTACAGCAATGCGCAAAAGAGAAGCAAAGGTAAGTTGTTGACTCATCGACTTTATGATATCTTTTCGAAAGGCCTTGAATTAAAAGAGGTTATTTATCTTGATGAGGAGAATACGATTACGTTGAATAAAGATTTGCTGTTTAAATCTATACTTACCGGCATTTCAGTGACGCAGTTTTTGAACCGAATCATGGAATGTGTGGCTATACCTGAGCATTTGGCAAGATTACATCTAAATAAAGCTGTATATAATCCAGTTTTAGGAGTGTATATGCGTGTCTATGACGGCTATGGTCATATCTGTGATCAACAATATCAAAAGTCTCCGAAATGTCGATTACTTATTATGGAAATTCAGGAATTGGATAAGCGTTATTTCTTTTGTCGTGATTTACAGCAACGAACTGTTTTTTATCAAGAATGGTTAGATCACTATGTGAAAATTAATGCTTCAGTTTACTAGCCTTTAATGGTTGATAAGTCTCCATTTGTTTGCCGCTGGACTATACGAATTTTGTAGTATATCGTTGAAATTATAACCTCTTTTAAAATTTATTCTTATGAAAAACTTAGAAACTATTAAGCTTACACAAGAGTTTAAGCAATTTTGCGATATTTTTAATTTTACTCCGCAAGAGGTGCTTCAGGCATTTATCGATCAGGTGGATATTGCACAGTATATGTGTTTTCCATTGGATCCTGATCGATGGGCTAATCTATTTATGATGGAATATCTTCTGAAGTATACAGATTCGGAAGATACGTTGAGAGCATACGGTGAATTTGGTGAAAAGTGGGTGAGGATAATGGAAGCTGGAGGTAGTGATGTCGTTGCGCATACTAAAAAACTTTTAGAGGATTGGCATCAATCTGTTTTGGAGGATCGTATTAACAAGATTATGAATGGTGAGTTGGATGATGATCAATGAAATTCTGCGTCGTGCTATTGTAGCTTCATAAGCAGGTACTTTTGTGCTTAGCCATCTTTTTTGTAGCAATTTGTGCAGGAGTGACGTTATCATAGGACTAACACGATAAACTATGATAAAAAAAATGATCTATGCGATTGTTCTCTTCTCTTTATTGACAAATTGTGCAAAAGATAAGGGTACGCCAATTTATGATGATCCGAAAGACTTTCAAAAAATATTATCTACCTATATCTGGCAACCCATACATGTCAATGAGGGGTCTGAAAACCAGCTGGTCAACTATAAACCGGATGACTGTGAAATGGACAATAGCTATCTCTTTTTATTTCAGGACGAATCCAATGAAATGCGGTTGGATAAAGGTGCTAAAAGTTGTACGGCGCAAGAGGGTATGTTTGAACTAGGTATTTTTAAAGGAAAAAATACAAATGGTTTTACTTTCAACAAAGAGAAAGCTACCATCAAATTTTCTGATAGCGATCCGTATTCTTCTTATCTCGTAGCGTTTGAAGGAAATCGATTGATCATTACCTCTCAAAATAATAATCCTACCGCCAATTATATCCCCATTAAATTTTATTTTAAAGGTGTAAAAAAGTAGTTGAATCGATTAGGACCGTATTGTATAAGAAATCCTTTTTATGCCATATAATATGGCATAAAAAGGATTTTGTGTAAACTGCTCTAAAAAGTTAGAAATTGTTTGAAGGTCGTGTAGAACTATCATCTTTTTTATGTCGTGTATTTTTGTTGATATTATTTCACAAGACTGCTTTTTTTTAAAGCTAAAACGTTATTTTAGTAGTTTACAAACCGACTACTTATTGTTTTTATACATTTAGAATGAAACTTAGCAGCATTTTTTTTAGTGGAATGATATTTTTGACCATTCCTAATCTACAAGCACAGCAAATCCCTTATAAAAATAGTAAAATCCCTGTTGAGAAACGGGTTCAAGATCTTTTGGGCAGAATGACAACTGATGAAAAAGTTGGTCAGTTGTCTAAATTATTGGGCTGGGAAATGTATGATAAGGGAACTGATGGTATATCGGTAAGTGCTAAATTAAAAAAAGCGGTAAAGGATCAACATATTGGTATGCTATGGGCAACATTTCGTGCTGACCCTTGGACACAGAAGACTCTTTCAAATGGATTGAGTCCAGTTGAAGCTGCTCGTGCTACGAATGCGATTCAACGTTATATGTTGGATAGCACACGTTTGGGTATTCCTTTGTTGTTATCGGAGGAGGCTCCACATGGTCATATGGCTATAGGTGCTACTGTTTTTCCAACAGCTATTGGACAGGCAAGTACTTGGAATCCGAATTTGATTCAACAGATGGCGGCTACTATCGCACAGGAAACCTATGCGGTGGGGGGTAAAAATGGCTATGGTCCTGTCTTGGATCTCGCTCGCGATCCGCGCTGGTCACGTACCGAGGAAACGTATGGTGAGGATGCTTACCTGATTGGTCAGATGGGAAAGTCAATGATAAAAGGATTTCAGGGTGATATGCTTGGTCAAGAGGATAAGATCATTGGGACACTTAAGCATTTTGTGGCCTATGCTGTTCCTGAGGGAGGGCATAATGGTGAGGCTGTTTCTATTGGGGAAAGGGCCTTAAGACAACATTATTTATATCCTTTTGAACAGGCTGTAAAATCTGGTGCTGGTTCGGTCATGACTGCTTATAATAGTATTGATGGTATTCCTTGTTCGTCAAATCCTTGGCTTCTGAAAGATATATTACGTGAGGAATGGGGATTTAATGGATTTGTTGTTTCGGATTTATTGAGTATTTCGGGATTGAATGGTGGACATGCTACTGCCTCTAATGGTGCTGAAGCTGCTTCACAGAGTTTACATGCGGGTTTAGATGTTGATTTGAGTGGTACTGGGTATGGTGCTAACCTGCAGCAAGCAATAAAGAATGGACTTGTTGAGGGTGCTGTGCTCGATACTGCCGTAGCTCGGGTACTGCGAATGAAATTTAATTTAGGCTTATTTGATCGTCCTTTTGTAGATGAAAAATTGGTTGTTAAGAAGGTGGGAACGGAAGTGAATCGGGCTATGGCTCGAAAAGTTGCGCAAGAATCTATTGTACTGCTTAAGAATGAAGGTAATCTTTTGCCGCTTAAAAAAACAATTAAGCGTATCGCTGTTGTAGGGCCTAATGCCGATAATGTCTATAATCAGTTGGGGGATTATACTGCGCCTCAAGCGGATGGTAAGGTCAAGACCGTATTGGATGGTATTCGCGCTGCGGTGGGCAAAGGTACTCATATTGATTATGTGAAAGGATGCGCTATCCGGGACACTTCGAATAGTCATATTCAGGAGGCAGTTGCAGCAGCTAAATTGTCTGATGTTGTGGTCGTTGTGCTAGGTGGTTCTAGTGCGCGAGATTTTAAAACTTCTTATCAGGCGACTGGTGCTGCTAATGTGGATATCAATGCGGTGAGTGATATGGAAAGTGGTGAGGGTTTTGATCGTGTTTCATTGGATATGATGGGTGATCAATTGCGATTGATCCAGGAATTAGAAAAAATTGGTAAGCCTATTGTCTTAGTGACGATCATGGGCAGACCTTTAAACCTCAATTGGGCCTCGGCTCATGTGCCTGCTATTGTGAATGCTTGGTATCCTGGGCAAGAAGGCGGATTGGCGATTGCTGATGTGCTCTTTGGAGATTACAATCCAGCAGGGCGCCTACCCGTGTCTATTCCTCGTTCTGTAGGACAGTTACCGGTTCATTATAATCATAATAAACCAAAACATCATGATTATGTCGAGATGACGGCTAAACCTTTATATGCTTTTGGCTATGGATTGAGCTACAGTAAATTTGAATATTCTAACCTTTTGGTTGATGTGAAAGAGGGTGCTAGTGATTTTGTGTGCACGGTTTCTTTTGATGTGGAAAATAAAGGGCTACTGAAGGGTGATGAGGTGGCTCAATTGTATGTGGTTGACGAAGTTAGTTCTGTTGTTACTGCTGTAAAGCAATTGAAACGTTTTGAGCGTAAGAATATTGGAGCGGGAAAGCGTGAGCAAATTTCTTTTCAGCTCACGAAAGAGGATCTAAAATTATGGGCTGTGGATAACAGGTGGAAAACGGAGAAGGGAAAATTTAAATTACTGATCGGGTCTGCATCGGATGATGTGCGCCTTGAAGGAGTTCTTGAATTGAAGAAAGATTATTTGTAATAAAAAAAGAAGATGTTTCGAAATGGCAAGGGTATTTTAAAGAACTGCCTAAATACTTTGCTTCTTTTCGATAAAGTAAGTGTGGCACTTTTGGCCACACTTACTTTTTTATTTTAAAACGATGTGCTTTATACTTTTTCTGTTCCAAGTATAGGTAATGTGTATCAAACCTTGTGGGTCTTGTATGATGGTCGGGTAGGAGTATTCATCGCCAGTTTGGCCGTCTTCTAATATCAATGCGTCGTTCCACTTGAGACCATCTTTTGATAATGCTACTCGAAGCTTAGTACGCCCCTCCCACCAATCTTTTCCGGCAAGATCTGGATTATAAACGATCATAAACTGACCATTTTTTAAACGTATGGCATCTGTTGCAGCATTTGGATTAAGCAGGTTTGTAGCTTGCCAAGGTTGCCATGTTTTTCCATGATCATTGGAAAAGGAACTCATGACTTTGTTTTCTTTACTTCGGCATAATACTTGAATTTTTCGATCCTTATGTTGTAAAATACTGGGTTGTATGACCTGAACTGGACTTTCATGATTAATTTCAGCTATCGTCCAAGTGGTTCCACGATCTTTGCTGATCTCTATATGTGCTTTCCAAATTTCATCTTTTGACTCGGTGCTTGACGGTGATAATATTATTCCGTTGTCTAAAGTGATTGGTTTATTTTTGATTGGCCCAAGAACTCCTGCTGGTAGGGCTTTTTCTGTTGACCAAGTATTTCCTTTGTCGAGCGAATATTTAACATATCCTTTCCATTCTCTTGGGTTTGGTCCTATTTTATAATAGAGATATAGCGTGTCAGACTGGGGATGCTGATATAACACTGGATTCCATGTTGGATACCTTTTTTCATTAAGATGACCATCTGCAACCTGAACTGGTGTTTCCCATTTTCCATTTGTATAGCGCGATGTCCATATGACGACATCTGGATTGGACTCGTGTGTTCCGCCAAACCAGGAGGCAATTAAGCTATCTTTACCTATCGATTGAATTGTCGAAGCATGGCATTGTTTGAAAGAAACCTGACCTTCTTTGAAAATCTGTGATGATGTTAATAATACAGGTTGATAACTTCGACATGAAGAGAGTATAAGTAGGATGACGAATGTGAATAAAAAGATGTTTTTTTTCATGCGAATTATGAGTTCTGCTTTGTCGCGTTTATAGTTGATTATTTACTTTGTTAGTTTGTGATATTGTTGGAAATCACTAATTATTGGTCTGATTATAACTCAGGTAAATTCTTGATTTACATTTTTTTTATATCCTGATTTTTTGTTAACTACCTTTATTCCAGTTG
>NZ_DJTA01000019.1:106330-140630 GCF_002440335.1 Sphingobacterium sp. UBA6320
CAACTGGAATAAAGGTAGTTAATGACTTTGTAACCGAATTACTGTGGAAAAGCTCAATTTGGTGTTTGGACTTTTTAGTGTAACCTGATTTTTATGTTGAGACCAGGTTAATTTTCCTCTGTGTCCTAAGATGGATATGCTTTTTACTTTGAAATTTTCAGGTATCTGAAAGACATATTCATTTGGTTGTTGATAGGTATCTCCTTCTGACAGGTGGAATACATTGACGATTTTACTATCCTTACTTCGGGTATAATAATAATCACCTTGATGATACGGAGCTATAGTTCGTGTTGAATACACGGCGGTTTGGTTGATCTTCATCCATGTCGCCAATTCATTTAAACGGTCGTATGCAGCTTGATCGTAATCACCTTTGGGGCCAGGAGCGATGTTCAGAAGATAGTTTCCACCACGAGAAATAATTTTGACGAGGGTTTCGACGATTTTCTTTGTTGGTTTGTAATTGTCATTAGGAACATAGCTAAAGGAATCTCCCATGGTGATACAACTTTCCCAAGGTATATCTAAGGTCTGTTCGGGTATTGCCTGTTCTGGCGTAACATAATTTTCCCATTTACCGGGTACGGTGCGATCAACGACAATAATACCGGGTTGATTTTTGCGAGCCATAGTACCTATGCGATCCATATCTATATCTTGCTCCACTTTAATAGTGCGCTGCCATTCGACAGATGGATCAATCGTTTTAAATGGTCTTACCCATCCGCCATCTAACCACAGAATATCTACTTTTCCGTATTCTGAGGTGAGTTCGTTAAGTTGATTGTACGTGTAGTTCTTAAATTTCTCCCATCTTTCTGGATGTTTTGCCGGGTCATAATTTACGTTACGATCTTTAGGCGGGAAATAGTTCCACCAATAAAAATCGGTATGCCAATCTGGTTTTGAAAAATAAGCCCCTATTTTAAAGCCATCATTTCGGAACGTATTGAAGATCTCTTTGGTGATGTTTGCTTTTGGATTTGCTGAAAATGGTGTATTGGGAGATGTGACTTTGTAATCTGACTCTTTTGTATCGAACATGGCAAATCCATCGTGATGTTTAGTCGTGAATACTACATATTTCATTCCTGCTGCTTTGGCTGCATCGGCCCATTTTTGCGGATTGAAATCTGTTGGATTAAATGTTTTTTGTAAATTTTCGTAATTCTTTACATAGTCAAAATAGTTTTTTCCATGTTCAGGTTTACGTTGCGTCCAGCCTTCATCTTCAGGACATAAGCTCCAACTTTCCACAATACCCCACTGACTGTATGTGCCCCAATGCATGAAGAGTCCGAATTTCATGTCTTGCCATTGTTCGAGGTTTTCGATCACCTGTGGGTCGGTAGGTTTTTGGTAGCCACCCGATACATTGTGTGCTTGAGCAAAGACCAATGTTGTGCTTGTTGCAAGCAATGCGGTTGATATAAGGGTTTTCAGTTTTTGCATATATAAATATAATTAAAATGATAAAAAGAAAGCCACCCGAGAGTGGCTTTCTGAAATAGAAATAGGACTAATTAATTGACGTCCCAGAATATTTTGGTTGTTCTTGTATCTTTAGAACGAACAGCTTCGTAATTTTCTGAGTTAACAGATATCTCTCCGGTAGGATATAATAGTCTTAATGGAGGAGTGGCGTAATTGGCTAGCCCAGCTGTTAATACTGTGATTTTTGGATAACCAGTTCTTCTATATTCAGACCATGCATGCTGTGCTTGTAGGAATCCATAATGAACCCATTTTTGGGTCAAAATTAATTCTAATTTCGTTGTTAAATTTCCGCTATATTTGGCTGTTGAATTAGTAACAAAATCATTAATAGTCGCGTCATTGGGCTTAGTTTCAGTTTTTAAACCTGATGTATTTAAATTATTTAGATAATAATAAAAAGTAACCGACTGTTTAAGCGCTAGATCATAAGCTGCTTTTGCATCTGTATCACTACCCCATCGTAGGTAAGCTTCAGCTTTAGCAAAGTTTGTCTCTGATGCTGTGGCAACAATACCAGGTAGTTTTGCATTATCAAAGAATGTTGCTGAGTCTAAGACAGCATACTTTTGAAAGTTTGTCAATATGTCATTCTCTGTGAATGTAATCGGCATTGCATTATATTCCTTATTTGGGGTAAATTTACCATCTTTAGTTACACCGAACTTATCATAGAATACGGGAATACGCGGATCATTTGCAGGTTTCATTGTTTTATTCAACATATAATCCGTTGCATATTGATTATTGCCTTCCATTAAAGCGTCACGCAATGTTGCAGTATTGGTTGTTAATGGTTGAAGTAAAATATCTGTGCTTCCAGGTAGATAATTTGCATTAGTAGCTCCGTCTACCAGAGGGTATGTACTTGGATTATTCAACATTTCTAAAACTTCCGTTTTCGCTTTACTTTCATCTACATTTGAAATTCGCATTAGTAGTCGTAGACGTAAAGAATTGGTGTATCTTCTCCACTTATCAATTCCGCCACTATTTAGAATATCAAATTTTGAAAAATCACCCGTAGTTGCTGCCTTACTGAAATAGGTGTTAAGTGCTTTAAGGTCTTCGATAAAAGAATAATATAACTCTTTTTGATCATCGAATTTAGCTTTTTTTGCAATACTTGTTAATGGTAGACTTCCAGCTTCTGAAAATGGGATATCTCCAAAATTATCAATTAATTTGGACGCTTCATCGTACATGACCACTTTACCTGCTTTAAGAAAAATTTCTTCTTTAGCTTGATTTTCTGGACTTAATGCAGCATAAGCGGCCTCCATCTTTCTATAAACACCCAGTACCCCAGGGGCATAGAAGTCTGTCCAATATCCATAGGAATAACTATCACCTGGCTGATACATGGTGTTGCCAGGTATAAAAGAGGTCGTCTGCGTATAAATAGATTGATTGGATAATATAAATGTTCTATAATGCCAATAAGATGGTCGAACCCGATCGTTGTTTAGCAGATCCGCGAAGAATCCCGGAATACTCGCTTCAGTTGTTTGATCGGGATTGTTAAATGCATCTTCCAATTGTGATTTACATCCCGTAAATCCAAGGGTTGATAGCGCTAAAAATAATACTATATAAAATGATTTGTTCATGATTAGTTACGGTTAAAAATTAGCATTCAATGAAAATCCAAAACTTCTTGTTGCAGCATTTGAACCAACGTCTACACCTTGTGACCACCATTGACTTCCAACTGGTGATTCTGGATCAAGATTTTTCAGTGTTCTATAGAAGTAAAATAGATTTCTACCCAATAGAGATACTCTTAGATTGTTTAATTTAAGTTTTTGAGTGACAGAAGATGGAATTCGGTAACTAACTGATAGTTCACGCATTTTTATGTAAGAGTTATCATATACCGCTCCTTTTTCTGTCCATGAATTGGCTCCCCAAGCAAAAGTATTCATATAATATTCAGCGGCACTTAGATGCACATCATTTTTAGCACCAGTATTCTCATTTATACCATCCAAGGTAACCCCCGTTTCTCTGTATTCCATGGTGTTTTCATAAGCGCCGGTTCCCATGGCATATTTTTGATTTTCAGAAACCATTTTACCGCCGAAACGATAATCTACTGTGAAATCTAATGATAAGTTTTTATAGTTGAATGTATTTGTCATACCACCAATTGCTTTTGGTAATATATTTCCTACATGTTTGTACTTTGTTTTATCAATGACATAGTAACCTTCATTGGAGATTAGATTATTGCCTTGTTCATCTTTAGCAATATCGTAGGCATAAATATTACCTAATTTTTTACCAACTTCTGCAACAACTTTTAAAGAGTTTTCATCCGCACTGTAGAACGTTAGCATGTCTCCACCACTATTTAATTTATCAACCATTGTTCTATTGAAGGAATAGTTAAGACGTGTATTCCAGCTGAAATTTTCACGTCGAATAGGTGTGCCTGTTAATGAAACTTCTAAACCATTATTGGAGATACGGCCTATATTTGTCCATTGAGAAGTCGCTCCTGCTGATGCTTCGGTTGTTAGATTTAGGATCTGATTATCGATATAATTGTCATAATAGCTGACATCCAAACCTAATCTGTTTTGTAAAAATTTCAATTCTAGACCATATTCCCATTCATATTTCATCTCTGGCATAAGGCCCAAATTTCCATAACTACCGCTATATGTCAATGAAGGCACAGATCCGTTGATTGTAGCAATAGCATTTTGACTGTTTGCAATATTTGCCACATAGATTCCAGCATCATTTCCAACAATACCATAGGAAACGCGTAATTTACCGAAGTTGAAATCTGAAGATTTCCAACCTAGTGCATCGCTAAAAATAAAGCTTCCGCTAACAGAACCATACTTGTAGTTGTTGTTTCCTGGAGGCATAGTGGAAGAATACTCCGAACGATAAGTTCCATCTAAATATGCAAATCCTTTATAACCGATATTGGCCATTCCGAAATAAGCATATTTTATTTTTTTCTTACGTTCATTACTTGTTGTCGCTGGTGCATAGCTATTGCTTAAACTAAACCAGTTTTCTTTTACAAGCCCACTTTGTGTCGTTGACGATTGGTCATCGTAGTTTTCTTCTCTAGATTGGAAGCCGGCACTTACACTATAATCCCAATCATTATTTATTTTGTTGTCGTAAGTGGCCAATACATCACCATATAATATGGAATACAATCCTTTTGATGTACTGAATCCTCCAGAACTATTTGTTGTGGAATTATAACGAGTTGCATATTCGTTGTACTGTTTGTTTGTAATCGCAGCTGAGGTAAAATCATTACCAATACGACCTCTTAATTTGAGGTGGTTCACCACATTCCAATTCAAGGTAGCGCTAGTTAACAAACGGTTTTCTGTTTCGTCGTAGCTGTTTTTGTACTGGGACCAAAAATAATCTAGCAAATTGTATGGTCGGATCGTATATTTGAAATCCTCGTCACGCCCTGTACCGAAGGCTGAATACTTATAGCCATCTGAAGTCTGATACTTTTCTTTTAATACAGACATATCTTCTGTACGGCTAAAGAAACCTCCGTAGGATCCTAAGACCTGCCCTAGTAATGCCGAGCGATTATGCGTCTTTGTGTTCGTGTAGTTAGCAACGAGATCCAAAGACAATTTTTCGTGCATTTTAACTGTACTATTTAGATTGAACGTGTTTCTGCTTTGTTTTGAGCCTGGACTCGTACTTTTATAATCCATACGCGTACCACTCAAGCGATAATTCACCTTATCCGTTTGATTGGAAATAGCAAAGTTAATGTTGGAATTGTAACCGGTATCGAAAATGTCTCTATAGTTGTTTTCTCGTGCTTCGTATTTTTTGGTTGAACCATCCCACCAGCTAACTTCTTCGCCTGTAAATTTAGGGCCGAAGTTACCATATGAGCGGAAGTATGGTCGTCTTCCTGAAGGTGATTTTGTGTCTGTAATCCAACCTTCCTCATTAGCACCATTTGCTAGATTGGTAGCTGCATCATATCCCGGGCCATAAGTATTTTGGAATTTTGGTAAGAATGCGGCACGTTCTATAGAACCATTGTAATTAAAATCAATGCCTAATCCTCTTCCTTTGATACCTTTTTTTGTCGTGATGACGATAACCCCACTTGCTGCATCAGAGCCATATAGGGCACTTGCCGCAGATCCCTTTAAGATAGACATGCTTTCAATGTCCGCAGGATTAATATCTAACATTCCATTACCACGTATCCGTTGGTCATCCCAATAGTTGTTATTATTAGCTCCTTTCGTTCCATATTGTTCGTCATTACGGATAATAACACCGTCTACAACATACAATGGCTGACGTTGATAATTTAGCGAGTTAATACCGCGAATCTGAACATTTACAGCACTTGATGCACCTCCTGGTGCTGTTGTAATTTTTACTCCAGAAACCTTACCGTATAAGGCTGATCCCACGTTGGTATTTCCAGCCTTAGTAAGCTCCTCGGCTTTGATCGTGCTTACGGCATAACCTAATGCTTTGGACTCTCTTTTAATACCCATTGCGGTCACTACAACTTCATCTAGCGCTGATGCATCTTCTGTTAAAGCGACATTAATCGTTTTAGTTGAGCCAACAATAATTTCCGTTGTTTTATAACCAACGTTAGAAAAACGTAATGTTTCTCCTTTTCCAGCCTGAATGGTAAAACTACCATCTGCTGCTGTTTGTGTTCCGCGTGAAGTCCCTTTTACGGAAACCGTTACGCCGGAAACAGGTCCTGTTGCATCTGTTACCTTTCCTGTAATAGATTGCTGTGCGAATAAGGATGTTGCACTAAATAAGGTGCATAATGCTAATCCCGCACTTTTTGTGTAAAAATAACTCATACGAATTGGTTGAATAATTTAATTAGTTGGTTTTTATTAGTGTTTGTATTAAGTTTTCGATAATAAAGGCTGCTGTTCCTACGCTTTGAGCTTGTTTATTCGTTTCCGATATTCTGATTTGCGTTGCTTGTGCCAGTCGTGGTATGCAAAATTCATTGATCGCTGTTTGGATTTGAGGCATCAGGATTGTTCCTGCTTTGGCGCCTCTTCCGCTGATGATGATGACTTCTGGATTTAGGATATGAATCAAGGTGGCAATTCCTTTGCCTAGCATATAACCAATCTTTCCAAGACTGGCTATAGCCAATTGATCTCCGTTGATGGCACTTTCTAATAATGCGTCTCCCTGAGCTAAAAGGTTATTCTGTTGTTCAGACTCTAAACTGGATTTTTCTCCTGCATTTAATGCTGCCTGAACATTTTTTACTGCAGCAGTTAGTGATGCTTCGACTTCTAAACAGCCTTTTTTTCCACATGAACATAATTCGTTGCTATCACAAAGTGGTATGTGACTAAACTCTCCAGCATAACCGCTAGATCCTTTGAATATTTGTCCATTAACAATCATACCTAAGCCAACACCCCAATTGAGATTGATGACTAATGAGCTTTTTATATTTTTGGCTGCGCCAAATTTTTGTTCGGCAAAAGCGATACATGTAGAGTCGTTTTCAATAATGGTCGGCATATTGAAATGCTCGCCGATATTTTTCTTAATATGATGTAATTTTGATTGTTTATCAAATGAATCGTTGATTCCTTTCTCCGTATCTACAAATCCAGGCATACTGATACCAATGCCTAAGAAATTTGATCCAGGTATTTTAGAGGAAGTAATCAATTCTTCTGTTAAACTGATAATGATGTCTAAGGCTTTGTCTTTATTTTTTAGCGGGTTGTAAATGTCGACGGTTTCAGCTATGATATTGTTTTTTAAATCAAAGATATAAATAGAAGTATAATACTGATCTAATGCTATAACTAAGGTGTATTTTAATAAATTACTATTGATCTTAAATTGAATAGCTCTTCTACCTCCAGTTGAGGCTGCAAGATCGTTACCTTCAATTAAATTCATCTCTAATAATGAATTTACGGATTTTGTAATAAGCGGTACGCTTTTATTAAAAGTTTTACTAAGCTGTGCAATCGATTGCAGTTTATGAAAGTAAATGGATTTTATAATTTGATCATTCATATTTTAGATTGGTTACCGTAATAGTAAAGTTACAACAATATTCTTAAAAGATGCAAGAACTTTTTACATTTTTTTAAGAAGTTAATTTTCTTAAGAATGGGAATTATTATGATTTGATTTTTTTAGATATATTTAGATAAAGATTAAGCCTTATTTTTCTTTATAATAAAGGGTCGCCGCTAAGTTTTTTCACTTTGTTATTTTGAGGTATTTATTGGAAATCTATTGATAGATAATGAATAGCAATTGCTTGCAAAATAAATTGAAGCTACTGTGGTTTGTAGCGTTGAGCTTTAAAACAATTTTTGAATTAATATCCATTTACAAATTGAATGATGCTTACATAATTCAATTTAGTCCTGTGACCGTTATTTGATTATCTTTTTGCGCGTATTTTAGTTATGTGAAGGTAATGCATGCATTCTTAATTTTGAATTGACTGGGTGGATTAAAAACATCGTACACGGGCTTTTGATCTGGTTGACGTTTTGATAAACATCTTAAAATATTCTTTAAAATGTTTTTATTAGTGTTATATTCTTAATTTAATTTTAGTCAAATTTTTGGATTTTTATATTGAATATGGCACGCTTAAAAAAAATATTTAATGTTATTTTTTAAGTGTTTTGCTAACTATATGGTTTTTTGTTTTGCAGATTGTTGCTTTTTTGGCGTTGCCAAACGAAAACGAGGCTTTTTTTCTGTTCTAAAAAGAATATCTTTGGCTTAAACAATCTAGATTATGAAACAACGTTATTATTCACTTGATGTATTTCGAGGAGCGACAGTTGCTCTGATGATTATGGTCAACAATCCCGGAACATGGGCACATATGTTCGCTCCTTTACAACATGCCAGCTGGCACGGTTGTACACCTACTGATTTGGTTTTTCCATTTTTCTTATTTGCTGTCGGTAATGCGATGTCTTTTGTCATCCCTCGTCTTCAGGAGGCTGGTGATGCTATGTTTTGGAAAAAGGTAATCAAAAGAACTATTTTAATATTTGCCATTGGTTTATTTTTGAACTGGGCTCCTTTTATTCAATGGAGTGGGGATACACTGGGGTTTAAGCATTGGGTCAATCCGGAGAATCCAGAAAAAGGAATTCGAATTTTTGGGGTTTTGCAACGCATTGCTTTGGCGTATTGTTTTGCTTCTATATTAGCTTATTATTTTAAAGAGAAAGCTTTGATCTGGATTTCAACAATTATCTTATTGGCTTATTGGGCTATCTGTGCTTTTGCAGGACAGCCTGGTGATCCTTATAGTTTAGCGGGCTGGTTTGGAACTTCTATTGATATCAAATTATTGGGAATCGCACATATCTATAAAGGGGAGGGTGTGCCTTTTGATCCGGAGGGTCTGATGAGTACTTTGCCAGCGATTGTGCAAGTGGTATTTGGTTATTTGGCTGGTACATTTATTAAAAAGCAGGGACAGGTGGATTGGTTATGGTCTAAAGTTCCTACGAGTAATGAGCCTCATTTTAAATTGCTTTCGGGTTTATTTGTTACTGGTTTTATATTGGTTGTCTTGGCTTGGATCTGGTCATTAGGATTTCCGATCAATAAAAAAATATGGACAAGCTCGTATGTACTATATACTACAGGGCTAGGTATCATGACGATCGGAGGGATGATTTGGTTTATTGAGGTGCAAGGAGTGAAAAATGGTTTAACCAAGTTTTTTGATGTTTTTGGTAAAAACCCGCTCTTCATATTTGTTTTGAGTGGTGTACTACCTCGTTTGGTTGGACTCATCCGCATTCCAAATGGCGTTGGTGAGGATGGAACGCAGGTATATACGAGTGGTTTTACATGGTTTTATATTCATATTTGTAAACCATTGCCAGGACCTCCTGAAGTGGGGTCATTTTTTTATTCTTTATGTTTTCTTGCTTTTATGTGGGTGATCTGTTACTATTTGGACAAAAAGAAAATATACGTTAAGGTTTAATGGTTATACTGCGGTTTATGATTGCCTTTGAATCATAGGATTTAAGGATACTTTGAGCTAAATTTAGTAAATCTGCGTCATCTATTCTGAAGGGCTACTTGATTTTTAATCTGCATTTAATTTGCAAAGTAAAGTTTAAGTACTACCTTTGCAGTCAATTAACAAAAATTTTTAACGCTTTAATATTATTTCAGAGATGTATTTAAGTAAAGAGTACAAAGCAGATATCTTCGCAGAATTTGCAGGTTCGGCAACGAACACAGGTTCTACAGAAGGACAAGTAGCTTTATTCACTAAGAGAATTGCTCACCTAACTGAGCATTTGAAAAAAAACAGAAAAGATTTTAACACACAACGTGCACTACAAATGTTAGTAGGTAAACGTCGTTCATTATTAGCTTACCTGTACAAAACTGACATCAACCGTTACCGTGCGATCATCAAAGGTCTAGGTCTACGTGATATCATCAAATAAGCTTTTAGTATAAAACTTTAGAAAAGCCGTCTTCTTTGGAGACGGCTTTTTTTTGGTTTTTTTTTCTAAATTCCGATTTTTGATATATTTGTTTTTTAAATGTAGATTTTCCACACTAGGATAACAGGAGATCTTTGCTGTTATTGATCAATTATAATTGCATAGAAAAGCAACTGATCTGAGTTTGATTATGAATATTTTACCTTATCTTTGCGGAGAAATTAAATATTTTTATATATTAGGTACGCTGCCAAAAGATGAAAAGCGTATCGCAAATAACAACGAATGAGTTATAACGAAATCAAAACAGTAATTGATATGGGCAATGGCTCCCAGATCGAGCTTTCTACTGGTAAATTGGCTAAACAGGCTGATGGTGCAGTAGTATTAAAACAAGGTGACACGATGCTTCTTGCGACAGTAGTTTCTGCTAAGGAAGCGAAATCTGGGGTTGACTTTTTGCCTTTATCTGTTGACTACCAAGAGAAATACGCGGCTACAGGTCGTATTCCTGGTGGCTTTTTACGTCGTGAGGCACGTTTGTCAGATTACGAGATCTTAATCTCTCGTTTAGTCGACAGAGCTTTACGTCCATTATTCCCTGAAAACTATCACGCAGATACGCAAGTAATGATCTCTTTGATCTCTGCTGATAAAGATATTATGCCAGATGCATTGGCAGGTCTTGCTGCTTCTGCGGCTATTGCAGTTTCTGATATTCCTTTCAATGGTCCTATTTCTGAAGTTCGTGTAGCGAAAATAGATGGTCAATTGGTAATCAATCCAAAAATGTCTGAATTAGAAAGAGCAACTTTAGAATTTATCGTTGCGGGTTCTGCTCAAGATATTGGTATGGTTGAAGGTGAATGTAGTGAAATATCTGAAGCTGAAATGGTAGAAGCTATTGCTTTTGCTCATGAGGCGATCAAAAAACAAGTTGCTGCTCAAGTTGAATTGGCAAATTTGGTCGGTAAGCATGTAAAACGTGAGTACAACCACGAACCTACAAATGAAACATTGAGAGCTGAAATTTTCAGCGCTACTTACGATAAGGTTTATGCTGTTGCTGCTTCGGCATCTGCTAAACATGATCGTACTGAAGCTTTCGCAAAGATTGCTGAAGAATTTAGAGCGACACTTCCTGAGGAATTGGATGAGGATACGAAATTTTTATTCAAAAAATATTTTCACGATGTACAATACGATGCTGTTCGTAATTTAGTATTGGATGAAGGAAAACGTCTTGATGGTCGCGATGTACGTACTGTACGTCCTATCTGGTCAGAAGTAAATTATTTACCTGCAGCTCACGGTTCTGCTGTATTTACACGTGGTGAAACGCAATCATTGACTTCTGTTACTTTAGGTGCTAAAGATGCAGAGCAAATGATCGATGGTGCATTCATCAACGGTTATAACAAATTTATCCTTCACTACAATTTCCCGGCATTCTCTACAGGTGAGGCTAGACCTAATAGAGGTCCTGGTCGTCGTGAAGTAGGTCACGGTAATTTAGCATTACGTTCATTGAGACAGGTACTCCCTCCGGTAGCTGAAAACCCTTATACGATCCGCGTTGTTTCTGATATCTTAGAATCCAATGGTTCTTCTTCGATGGCAACTGTTTGTGCTGGTACTTTGGCTTTGTTAGACGCAGGTGTTAAATTGAAAGCACCGGTTTCTGGTATTGCTATGGGATTAATCTCAGATGAGAAAACAGGTAAGTATGCTATTCTTTCGGATATTTTAGGTGATGAAGATCACTTAGGAGATATGGACTTTAAGGTAACAGGTACTGAAAAAGGTATCGTGGCTTGTCAAATGGACTTAAAGATCAACGGTTTGAAATGGGAAGTGTTAACGCAGGCTTTGGATCAAGCGAAAGAGGCTCGTCTTCATATCTTAGGTGAGATGAAGAAAACGATTGCTGAACCTCGTGAAGATTACAAACCTCATGCTCCTCGTATCGTTCAGATTATCATTGATAAAGAATTTATTGGTGCTATCATCGGCCCTGGAGGTAAAATTATCCAAGAAATGCAACGTGAAACTGGTGCGACTATTTCGATAGAAGAGGTGGATGGTAAAGGTATCGTGCAGATTTTTGCGGATAATAAAGCTGCGATTGATGATGCAAGTACACGTATTAAGAATATTGCGGCTAAACCTGAAGTTGGTGCTACTTACGAAGGTAAGGTGAAGTCTATTATGCCTTTTGGTGCTTTCGTTGAAATCATGCCAGGAAAAGATGGTTTATTACACATCTCTGAGATTGATTGGAAACGTTTTGAGACCATGGATGGTATATTCAAAGAAGGTGATCAAGTAACGGTTAAATTGTTGGATATCGACAAACAAGGTAAATTGAAACTTTCTCGTAAAGCTTTGTTGCCTCGTCCTCCTCGTGAAGATAAACCTGCTACAGATGCACCAAAAACTGATGCACCACAAGCATAAGTTTTTAAAAAAACTTAATCATATACAAAAGCTCACTGAAAAGTGAGCTTTTTTGTTTTTAACAAAAACAGGCTGTCTAATTGACAGCCTGTTTTCGTTTTGTTATAACATGATAACGGATTCTATTTTTGATACTTCTTTGTAATAATCAATTACTTCATCGGCATTATTCACAAAAGTCTCTACAGTGATGGATTTATATTTACCACCTGATGATTCTTTTTCAGCGTATTTGGTGCTCGCATGTGTAAATACCTGTTTTACCTGCTCTATTTTCTCCAAATCGGCTTTAACAATGAATTTGAATTTGTACAAGGATGGAAACTGTTCTACAGCAATCAATTTTTCTTTGAAATTTGTATAGAAATCTTGCTGATTATTTCCGTCTTCAATATCTTGGATATTGATGTTGTTGTTTAATTCTGACATTTTTAATCTCCTTTTGTTGATTATTATCAAAAGCTATTCCATAAATAGTTGCCTGACAGACTTACAGTCTAATTGTCTACTGCAATCGGTCTATCTTGTGGAGCTTTTCCCCAATTTTTATTTGGAGTGCTGCTCATTTCGATTTCAATGTTTCCGCCTTTTAATATTTCATCATATGTAATAAACGATTTTGAGTATGCTACCCCATCACGTTTGATACTTTTGATATAGCTATTTTTCTTGGCTTGATTTTTAACTTTTATGGTTAATTGTTTTGCATTAGGAAGTGTAATGGTCGCTTTTTCCATCATTGGAGAACCGAACACATAAACTCCACTGATCGGATTTAAAGGATACATTCCCATTGCTGAAAATACATACCATGCACTCATCTGTCCGGCATCGTCATTTCCACATAAACCATTTGGCTTGCTTGTATAGAAGTTCATCATTGCTTTACGTGCAAGTGCTGACCCTTTCCAAGCTTCTCCCGCGTAAGCATATAAATAGGGTACATGGTGATTGGGTTCGTTGCCTTGTGCATATTGCCCAATTAAACCTGTAATATCATTGGATGCTTCTTCACCCAATTCGGATGACATTGTTGTGAATTCATCTAATTTTTTTAAGAAGTTTTTATCTCCACCAAAAAGGTTGATCAATCCTTTAACATCTTGTGGAACTAGCCAAGTGTATTGCCAAGCATTTCCTTCACAGTAGTCATTTTCACGGTGCTTGGCCATCAATGGATTGAATGGTCGTCTAAATTCGCCGTTAACTTTTCTACCTACAAAATGACCTACTTCTTTGTCAAAATATTGTTCATAAAGTTTATATCTTTTTTCGAAGTAAATGGCATCTTCTTTTTTACCTAATTTTTCTGCTAATTTAAATGCGCTGTAATCGGCAATTGCATATTCTAATGCCCATGCCACAGATTCATTATCCATGCTGTCGATGGGGATGTATTTTAAGTCACGGACATACTTTAATCCATTTTCATAGCCCATGGCTGTTGTTTTTACTGCTTCCCAAGCCAGTTCATAATCTTTTTCATCCAAGATACCTTTTATGACTGCATCTGCTACTACTGGTATCGCTGGTAGACCTACCATGGTGTTTGTTTCATTACCTTGTAAATGCCAAACCGGTAATTTCCCTTGTTGCTGATAGATGGCAAGCATCGTTTTGATAAAATCTTGATTGATTTTACGGTCTTCTAGCAAATTCATCAATGGATGTAATGCACGGTAGGTATCCCATAATGAAAATACGGTATGATTGGTAAAGTCTTGTTTTTCGTAAACTTGTTTGTCTGTCCCTAAATAATCACCATTGACGTCGTTAAAGATTGTTGGTGCAAAATAAGTATGGTACAAGGCGGTATAAAAAATGGTCTTTGTGTCTGCATCTCCTTCAAATTGAATTTTATTCAGTGTGCTGTTCCATTTGTCGTTTGCTTGTTTTTTTACTTGGGCGAAATCCCATGTTGGAGTTTCAACCTGTATGTTTTCTAAAGCGTTTGTCGTACTGACAGCTGAGATACCAACTTTAATTTCAATGGTTTTATTTTTGATTGCATCAAAAAATAGGGCAGCTTTTATTGCTTGACCTTTTACTGTTGAAGTACCAAATTTTTGATCTTTATCATCGTAAAATTGTACTTTTTGAATAGGTACAGATGTTTTTAAGGCAAAATAAACTTTTTGATCACTTGCCCATCCTGAAGAAAATCGATAACCAACAAACGTACTATCATTGATCTGCTTGATATAAGAATCGGTTGTTTTGTCCCAGTTCATCCTAAAAGAAAGATCAATGAATAAGTGGGCATTGTCCGATTTATTGTATACGTATTGATGATAACCTACACGCTCTGTAGCTGTCAAATTTGCTTGTACTTGGTAATCGTCTAATAGCACACTGTAAAATCCAGGTTGCGCAATTTCATTTTCTTTTTTGAAGCTCGAACCGTAGCCTGTATTCATTTTGTTGAATTCGGCTTGTTGCAATTGTACCTTCCCTGTAGCGGGTACAATCATAATGTCATTGAGATCTCCAATTCCAGTTCCGCTAAGGTGGGTATGGGTAAAGCCTAATATTTCTTTACTTTTGTAATTATAACCACTGCACCAGTCCCAGCCATTAAATTGATCCCATGTCTGTGCTATTTGCGAGGGACCTAATTGTACTGCTCCTAGCGGTACATTAGCGCCTACAAAGACATGTCCATGATCTTCGGAACCGATGAAAGGATTGACAAATGGTGTCAAATTTTGTTGTGCTGCTAAACCTAATGGTGTGAATGCAAGAATACTTAGTAAAATTTTATTGTAATTCAATCGAATCATAAGTAATTAGTTTGGTCTTATTTAGGGGCGAAATATAGTATTTTTTTTGCTTAATAAATCCTTTTAGCTTAAATATTTTTACAATAAATAGCTTTATTACTTTATTTTTTTTTAGATTAGTAACTCAAATTTATAAACATATACGACTTAATGAAGAAGAGAATTTTGATCAGTGACATCGCAAAAGCTTTAGGGGTTTCGGTTACTACAGTAT
Source organism: Sphingobacterium sp. UBA6320 (assembly GCF_002440335.1). NCBI lineage: Bacteria > Pseudomonadati > Bacteroidota > Sphingobacteriia > Sphingobacteriales > Sphingobacteriaceae > Sphingobacterium > Sphingobacterium sp. UBA6320. Next base: position 121,756 of record NZ_DJTA01000019.1, read on the forward strand.
CTTTTATATTGAATGACAAAGCCAAAGAAAAGCGCATCAGTGAGTCGTTGACCAAGCGTGTTCTTGATTATGTGAAAAAGGTAGGCTATAAGCCTAATGAACTTGCTAAGAGTTTACGTACTGGTAAAACCAAAATTATAGGTTTGATTATCGAAGATATCTCAAATCCTTTTTTTGGAAATATTGCACGCCTTATTGAAACAAAAGTCTATGAACAGGGGTATCGTATTATTTACTGTAGTACGAACAATGATAGTGAAAAGACTAAGGAATTAATCGGGATGTTTAACGATCGACAGGTGGACGGCTTTATCATTACGCCTTCAGAGGGAATTGAGGATACGATTTCTAATTTGATCCAATCAAATGTACCTGTTGTTTTGTTTGATCGATACTTGCCTGATGTGGAGACGGATTATGTTATTGCTGATAATTTTCAAGGGGCTTTTGATGCGACTGTCCATTTCAATGAGCAGGGGTATAAGCGGATCGGTCTAGTTTCTCTTTATTCCGATCAAACACAGATGCGTGATCGTTTGGGAGGTTATATGAAAGCAATGGATCAGTTTAAAAAGCAGGCTTATATTAAAAAAATACAATTGGATGCATCAGAATCAGAGGCGATAGATGAATTGCATGAGTTTGTTGTTGACAATAGATTGGATGCTGTTTTGTTTGCGACCAATTATCTAGCGATTACGGGCCTTAAATCTGGTAAGAAGCATAATTACAAACTTCCTGCATTGATTGCGTTTGATGACCATACTGTCTTTAAATTGCATGAACCTGCTATCACGGTAGTTTCGCAACCTATCGAAGAAATCGCGGATCATATTATTAATATTTTACTGCTAAAATTGCAGGGTAAGGCCAAAGCGATTAAACACTTGACATTACCCTGCGAGCTGAAAGTGCGCGAATCTTCTATTTTAAAGGCGTAGTATCTGCGACAAATTTCATAGAAATTGAATTAACACAGTGGCGTATGTTTTTATCGGTTAATCTTTCTCCGATAAAAACATGTCCTAAGTGTGCTCCGCAAGCATTGCATAGAATTTCAGTTCTTCTTCCGTCGGCATCTGTTTCTTTACGAACGGCGCCTGAAATCTCATCGTCAAAGCTTGGCCATCCACAATGCGAATCGAATTTGTCTTCGGATCGATATAAGGGGGCTTCGCATCTTTTACAAATGTATGTCCCCATTGCCTTATTATCTAATAAGGTGCCCGTATAGGGACGTTCTGTGCCTTTATGAAGAATGACATATTCTTCTTCGGGACTTAACTGGTTATATTTTGCTGACTCTTCCATTATTTTAAAAATTGCTGTTTGTTTTTGAGCTGGAGTTTGGTGTTTGTTGCATGAGGTCATCAAAACCATTATGCTATATAAAATTAAGGATTTTCTCATCTTATATTCCTATCTGTAAAGTTACAATTCTCTAATCAATTCTTTGTCAATGTACTGTTAGGAAGAATTTGGATCCCAATAAATTTAAAGTACTGGCGCTTTTTTTATGTCATATTGAAGTCTTATATTTGAAGTTTATCGATTTCCGCCTCGAAGTACAAGAGGTGGTTTAAATCTGCCTTAAATAGTCGTTTTGAAATAATTTAGAACGATTATAAATTGATAAATAACGTCACAAAATTGTCAGGGATTTATTAATAAGTTATACTTTTGTGGCATTACTAGGCAGAGTTTGCTTTGTCTAGAATGGTGTTTAAATTTTTATATTCACAAATAAATAGTATAAAGTGTTAAATATGAGAAATATCTCATCCGTTTTGGGAAAACTTGCGAGGGTAGTATCAATGAGTTTGGTGCTGTTGTTTGCCGTTGCGACGCTGCATGCGCAAGATGTCAAGGAAGGTGAAAAAATCTTCAAAGCTAAATGTACGAGCTGTCACAAAGTTGATAGAAAGGTCGTCGGTCCTGCCCTAAAGGGTATTACTGAGACAAAGTCTGAGGAGTGGTTGATTAAATGGATCAAAAACTCTCAAGCGCTAATTGCTTCTGGTGATAAAGATGCAATTGCCATTTTTGAGGAGTATAATAAATCCGTGATGACTTCTTTTACAGATTTATCTGATGATCAGATTAAGTCTGTATTGGCTTACATTAAAGCTGAATCTGCTGAGAAACCTAAAGAAGAGGGTGCGGCAGGTGGTGCGGCTGCGAAAGATGACAATGCTAATTTATTTATGATCTTCGGGTTATTAGGTATAGTTGTTTTGGCCATTGTTGTTATCGTTGTTTTAAACCGTGTAATCCGTACTCTGGAAAGGGTGATCGCAACTAATCAGGCTGCTGTTGAAGCTGAGGAAGAGCCTAAGACTAACAAGAAATTCTTGGCATTTGCACAGGGTTTTGTTAAGAACAAGAAATTGGTCGGATTTGCTGTGTTGATGTTGGTTGCGTTGTTGGCTGTTGGTGGTTGGAAAACCATGTGGAATGTTGGTGTTCATACAGGTTATCAGCCCGTTCAACCGATTAAATTCTCTCACCAATTGCACGCTGGTGTCAACAAGATTGAATGTCAGTATTGTCATGGTGGTGCTTTTAAATCTAAAAATGCATCTATTCCTTCAGCGAATGTTTGTATGAACTGTCACAATACGATCACAGGTTCTGAGCATTATGATGGTGAGACTTCGCCAGAGATTGCTAAAATCTATCGTGCATTGGATTGGAATCCAGAGACTCGTACTTATGGTAACAACCCTAAGCCGATTCAGTGGGTTCGCATTCATAACTTGCCAGATTTTGCTTACTTTAATCACTCACAGCACGTTACAGTGGCAGGAGTGGAGTGTCAGACTTGTCACGGTCCAATTGAAACCATGGAAGAAGTATACCAATACTCTCCTTTGACGATGAAATGGTGTGTGGATTGTCATAAGGCAACAGATGTGAAATCAGATAACAAATACTACGAAGACTTGATCAAGGCGCATGAAAGCATCAAAAAAGGTGAAAAAATGACAGCGGCGATGATCGGTGGTCTTGAGTGTGGTAAATGTCACTATTAATAATTATTCAGAAATACGCAATCTTATATACAGCTTAAATGGATAGCAATAAAAAATATTGGAAAGGTTTGGAAGAATTGAAACAAACACCTGCTTTTGTTGAAAAGAGTAAGGGTGAGTTTGCCGAATCTATTCCTGTAGAAGATGTCTTAAATGAAGCAGGGTTGAGTACAAAAACTCCACGCCGTGACTTCTTAAAAGCATTAGGTTTTGGTGTTGGGGCTGTTACTTTGGCAGCATGTAACAGCACACCTGTGCATAAAGCAGTTCCTTATTTAATTAAACCTGAGGAGATTACTCCTGGTATTCCTAACTTTTATACTTCGACTTTTAATGGTCAGAGTATCTTAGTGAGAACACGTGAAGGTCGTCCTATTAATGTAGAGGCTAACCCGAATGCAATTGGTTTAAATCAAGGTACAGATTCAGGAACTGCAGCATCAGTTTTAGATTTATATGATGAGTCTAAATTAAAAACTGCTCAATTAAAAGGGCAGGATGTTGAATGGTCTAAATTGGATAGCACTGTTATTGCTGCATTAAACGCAGCTGCTACTGCTGGGAAACAAATTACTATTGTTTCTAGTACAGTAAATAGTCCTACTACGTTAGCTGCTATTGCCAAATTAACGGCTAAGTATCCTACAACTAATTTAGTTCAAGTAGATGCTGTTTCTTACAGCGCAATTATTGAAGCGAACAAAAATGCTTTTGGTAAAGCGGTCGTTCCTTCTTATAATTTTGATAAAGCAAATGTTGTTGTCTCTGTAGCTGCTGATTTCTTAGGAACTTGGTTAGCGGGAGAAGAACATACACAACAATATGTTAAAAATCGTGACTATAAATCATTGAAAAATGGTAAGATGTCACGTCATATTCAATTTGAGTCTGGTCTTAGTATGACGGGTTCAAATGCGGATGTGCGTATTGCCATTAAACCTTCGGAAGAAGCTGCTGTATTAATCTCTTTATATAATGCGGTTACAGGTTCTTCTTTAGCTGGTGGTATTACTGCTAAAAGAGCACAAACTGCTGTTACGCTAGCAGCAAAAGAATTGTTAAATAATAAAGGTGCTGCAGTTGTAGTGGCTGGTTCGAATGATATTAACATTCAAACTTTAGCAAATGCAATTAACAGTGCTTTGGCTTCATATGGATCTACAATTGATTTAGATAATTTCTCTAAACAACATCAAGGTTCTGATGCGGCATTTGCACAATTCCTGACAAACGCTAAGGCTGGTCAAGTTGGTGTTGCGATGTTCTTAAACAGTAACCCTGTTTATGATTATTTCAAATCTGAAGATGTGAAAGCTGCATTGAAGAAAGTTGATTTTACATTATCTTTCTCTCAACGTGCTGATGAAACAGCTTCGGAATTGACGGCTATCGCTCCAACGAATACATTCTTAGAGTCATGGGGTGATGCTTCTCCAAAAGAAGGTCTATTCTCTATAGTTCAGCCAGCAATCAATCCGGTATTCAACACTCGTCAGGCAGATCAATCTTTATTGGTTTGGGCTGGTGATACGACTGATATCTATACATTTGTTAAAAATCTTTGGACTTCTACAATTTTAGTTGGTAGTACGAAGAACTGGAATAGCGTTTTACAAACTGGTTTTGAATATAAGGGTGCTAAAACAGCAGCTGCTTATTCATTCTCTGGTAATGTAGAGGCTGCCGCTAGTGCTGCTATCGCTGCTGCAAAAACAGTAGTCGGTGATTTCGAATTGAAATTATATGAACCAAGTGCTTTGCGTGATGGTCGATATGCAAACAATGCTTACTTACAAGAGGTTCCAGATCCAGTTTCTAAAGTAACTTGGGATAACTATGCTGCTTTAAATCCTAAAGATGCTGAGAAATTGGGATTGGGTGAAGATGCAACAATTACTGTTGAAGCAAATGGTTACAAAGTTGAGTTACCAGTTGTTCAACAACCGGGACAAGCTTTGGGTACTGTTTCAGTAGCTATCGGTTACGGACGTACTAAAGTTGGTAAGGCTGGTAATCATGTAGGTAAAAATGCTTACCCTTTTGCAAGCTTAGTAAATGGTACTATTCAATTTGTAGCGAAAGCAACTCTTGCAAAATCGAATACGATATACCAGTTAGCACAAACTCAGACGCATCATACTATTGAGGGTCGTAACATTGTGCGTGAAACTACTTTCGCTAAATATTTAAAAGATCCTAACTCTGAGTCAGGTCGCTTTACGGATAAACACAAAACATACGATTTGTGGAACAAGTATGAGCAACCAGGTCATAAATGGGTAATGGCAATCGATTTGAATGCTTGTACTGGTTGTGGCTCTTGTATTGTTGCTTGTAACGTAGAGAATAATATTCCTGTTGTAGGTCGTGATGAGGTTCGTCGTCGTCGTGAGATGCACTGGTTACGTATTGACCGTTACTACACTATTGAAGAGGATGGTAAAGAGTATACTAAGGAAAAAGAAATTCAACATATCAATGATTTCGAAAATGTAACTGTTGTTCACCAACCGATGTTATGTCAACATTGTGCTCATGCACCTTGTGAGACTGTATGTCCAGTATTAGCTACTGTACACTCATCAGAGGGTCTAAACCATATGGCTTACAATAGATGTTTCGGAACACGTTACTGTGCGAATAACTGTCCATATAAAGTACGTCGTTTTAACTGGTTCAACTATTGGAATGATTCACGTTTTGACAACTACTTGAATAATGAGTTTACGCAATTGGTATTGAACCCAGATGTAACAACACGTTCACGTGGGGTTATGGAAAAATGTTCAATGTGTATCCAACGTATTCAAGCTGGTAAGTTACATGCGAAAATGGAGAACCGTAAAGTAAAAGACGGTGATATCCAAATGGCATGTCAACAAGCATGTTCTGCAAATGCAATTATCTTTGGTGATGCTAATGATCCAGAATCGGAAGTATCTAAAGCATTACGCAATGAGCGTGTTTATTACGTACTTGAGGAAATCAATGTACAACCGGGTATCGGTTATATGACAAAAGTTAGAAACACTTTTGAGGCGTAATCTTGTTCATTATTTGAAATAAAAATACTATGTCATCGCATAACGAATCAATATTAAGAGAACCATTAATGACCGGTAAGGACATTACGTATGCTAAAATTACGGATGATATCTTACTACCGGTTGAAAATAAACCGAATAAAGCATGGTGGATCGGTTTCACTGTAGCCGTATTAGGTGCTTTATTATGGGTAGTCAGCGTTAGTTATACCTTTTGGACAGGTATCGGCGCTTGGGGTCTAAATAAAACTGTAGGCTGGGCTTGGGATATCACCGACTTTGTATGGTGGGTTGGTATCGGTCACGCTGGTACTTTAATTTCGGCCGTATTATTAATTTTCCGTCAAAACTGGCGTAACTCCATTAACCGTTCAGCAGAGGCCATGACGATCTTCGCCGTTATCTGTGCTGCAACATATGTCGTTGCCCACATGGGTCGTCCTTGGTTGGCTTATTGGATTTTTCCATTGCCAAATCAATTTGGATCTCTATGGGTTAACTTTAACTCGCCATTAGTATGGGATGCATTTGCGATCTCTACTTATTTCACGGTATCCTTGGTATTCTGGTACTGTGGTTTGTTACCTGATATCGCGACTATCCGTGACCGTGCTACTGGCCTTAGACAAAAAATTTACTCTGTGCTATCTTTTGGATGGAATGGATCTGTAAAGACTTGGCAACGTTTTGAGATTGTGTCATTAATTTTGGCAGGTATCTCTACGCCATTGGTACTTTCGGTACACACGATTGTATCTTTTGACTTTGCAACTTCTGTTATCCCAGGATGGCATACAACAATCTTCCCTCCATATTTCGTTGCTGGTGCGATCTTCTCTGGTTTTGCGATGGTGCAAACTTTATTGTTGATCTTACGTAAAGTCATGAATTTTGAGAACTACATCACGATGTTCCACATTGAAGCCATGAACAAAATTATCATGACGACAGGTTCTATCGTTGGTATTGCTTACTTAACGGAGTTGTTCATTGCGATGTACTCTCAATCTGAATACGAGATGTACGCTTTTGAAAACCGTATGTTTGGTCCTTATGCTTGGGCTTACTGGTCGATGATGACGTGTAACGTAATCTCACCACAGTTATTCTGGTTTAAGAAAATTCGTACAAGTATTCCCATTTCCTGGATATTATCTATTGTGGTAAATATTGGTATGTGGTTCGAGCGTTTCGTAATTATCGTGACTTCATTACACCGTGATTATTTACCATCATCTTGGGCGATGTTTTACCCAACATGGACAGACGTTGGTATCTTCGTTGGATCTATCGGTTTATTCTTTACGTTGTTCTTATTGTTCTTACGCTTCTTACCGGGTATCGCAATTGCGGAAGTGAAGTTATTGTTGAAAAGCTCAAGTTTACAACATAAAACTAAATTGGTTAAAGAAGGTGCATTCCCAGCAGAACAAGTGGAATACTTTAGAGATTCTTTAGGCAAATATGATTCGGTAACAGAACAAGAAATTAAAGAGTTAAAATAATAGCAATGGGCAATACAAAATATATATTAGGTAGTTTTGCTGATCCAGATGATATGATGCATGGGATCGACAAATTGCAGAAAAATAATGTAAGCATCTATGATTGCTTTACTCCAATGCCAATTCACGGTATTGAAGCTAAATTGGGCGTTAAACCTTCGCGTTTGCCAATTGCAGCATTTTGCTTTGGAGCGTTAGGAACCTTATTGGGATTTAGTTTATTGTATTATACAATGGTACATGACTGGCCAATGAATATTGGTGGTAAACCTTCATTCGCAATTCCGAACTTTGTTCCTGTGACATTTGAGGTTACTATTTTAATTTGTGCCTTGGGTATGGTGGCGACTTTCTTTTATCGCAATCACTTATTCCCGGGACGTACTCCTCGTGTTATGGATTTAAGAGCTACTGATGATCGTTTTATCATCGCTATAGATGCTCGTGAAAACACAGACCATGCTTTGATCGATACTATATTGAAGGAAACAGGTGCTGTAGAAGTTAAGTACAATGATAGAAAATATGTTAGTTATGAATAAGAAGAATTTACTAGTTACAGTATGTGCAGCTCTGTCGTTGACAGCAGTCGTTTCTTCTTGTGGTGACAAGACTACTCGTAGTACAGGTTGGGAGTTTTCTCGCAACATGTATGATCCGATTGCGTACAATCCTGATCAACCTAACGAGAATTTTAAAAATAAACAAACTGCGCAAACACCACCAAAGGGTACAGATCCAATTGGTTTTACCAGATTTGAATATGCCAATACTTTAGAAGATTATGAACGTGCGGGTCGTGAGTTTACTAATCCGTTAGAGTTATCACAAGCAAGACTTGAAAAAGGTCAAGCTTTATTTACTACTTACTGTGCTGTTTGTCACGGTCCTGAAGGTAAAGGTGATGGTTCTATTACGAAAGACCGTGAAATTACAGATTCTAAAGGCACTCGTAAGCTGGAGAATTTTCCTAATCCACCATCTTATCACAAAACTGATGGCGCGAGCTCTTCACGTGGTGGTATGATGGCTGATTTGACAGATGGTAAGATTTACCATACGATTTATTACGGTCACAACTCAATGGGATCGCATGCATCGCAGTTGTCTCCTGAAGAACGTTGGGAAGTCGTTATGTACGTTCATGAATTACAAAAGAAATAATCTAACATCAGACAAATAAATGGGAACTCACAATCATCATCACGATTATAATTTCAACGAGCGATACGAGTTTGCTGGTAAAGCAAAAACATTCAGTATTATCGCAATCGTTGTTGGTATAGCTGCAGTAGCCTACGGAATGCTTATGGGCGATCATATTCTAGTAGAGCGTACTTATGCTAACTTATTATTGATGGGTTATTATTTTACATGTGTATGTGCTGCCGGAGCTTTTTTCGTAGCCTTACAATATGTAACACAATCTGCTTGGTCAGCTGGTCTCGTTCGTATACCACAGGCAATGGCAGGTATTTTGCCTATTGCATCAATCATTTTACTAGTGATTGTTGGATTAGGATTAAGCACTCACAATTTATACCATCATTGGTATGCAGAGGGTCTTACAGATCCTAATAGTCCTAATTATGATAGTATCATCGCTGGTAAGTCTTGGTATTTGAATTTTTCAGGTTTTTTAAGTCGCCAAGTAATTTTCATGGGACTTTATAGTATTTTTGCTATTATCTTGGCAAAATTATCATACAAAGAAGATTTAGAGGGTGGTTTGAATTCTTATAAAAAGAGTTTCAAATTGTCGGCTATATTTTTAGTTATATTTGGTTTTACAACTCCAATTTGGTCATTTGATACCATCATGTCATTAGAGGCACACTGGTTCTCGACTATGTTTGGTTGGTACAACTTCGCAGCAATGTGGGTAAGTGGTCTTTGTGTTATTACAATCATCTTAATTGTATTAAAGAAAGCTGGTTATATGAGTTGGGTAAACGAAAATCATTTACATGATTTAGGTAAATTGATCTTTGGTTTCTCTATCTTCTGGACATATGTTTGGTTTGCACAGTTTATCTTAATCTGGTATGCTAACATGCCTGAGGAGACTGTATATTTCTATAAACGTTGGGAGCCAGAATATAAACCATGGTTTTGGTTAAATATTATCATCAATTTCCTTGCTCCTTTATTATTATTGGTAGATCGTGATGCCAAACGTAAGCAAAATGCTATGTTGTTTGTTGCCATCTTATTATTGGCGGGTCACTGGTTGGATTATTATATCATGATCATGCCTGGTACAGTTGAATCACACCGCGGATTTGGTATTGTAGAAATTGGTACAGCTCTTGGCTTTGTTGGTTTGTTTACATTCTTAGTAATGAATAAATTGAGTAAACAAGGTTTAGTTGCTAAAAATCATCCTTTCTTGGATGAGAGTTTACATCACCAAATATAGTTTCGCTTTTAAAGGGATATTACGTAAAATCGTTATAAAGAAATGAGCTTTAAATTAAATAATAGATTCAAATCCATCTCGGGTTTTGTACTTGCAATCGGATTGTTCTTTGCAGTCCCATCATTCGCAAGTCAAGATACTGTAGTGGTAGATACGACTAAAGCTACGGAAGCTGTTGCAGTTGATGCAACAGCTACTGGAGCAAATGTTGTTGATTCGGCAACGACTGCGAAGACAGAAGTAGCTGCGTCCGCAGATGCGTCTACAACAAAGGTTGACGCTGCTAAGGAAGAGAAAAAAATAGACCCTCAGGTTTATAAAAACTTCATTTATTATGTTTTATTATTTTTAGTTATCTGTACAGTAGTTGCTGTTATTGGTAAAGTTATCTCGATCTATGAGTTAACAAATAAGATGAATAAAAGACATAATCCTTTAGCTTCAAATACGTTTCAAGCATCGTTATTATTCATCTTCTTATTTGTTTTCTTAGGAGGTGTTTATTATTCTTACTCGCACCATGGTGGCATGGCGTGGAGGGATGCTGTGACTGAGCATGGGGCTAAAATTGATACCATGTTTATCATTACTACTGTTATCACAACTTTTGTATTGGTGATTACTCACATTTTATTATTGACGTTCACGTTCATCTATAGAATGAAGAAAAATGGTAAAGCATACTATTTGCCGCATAACAATACTATTGAAAAAATCTGGACGATCGTTCCTGCTGTTGTTTTGACTGTATTGGTATTATTCGGTTTCTTTACTTGGAGATCAATTACCAATGTTCCGGAAGATTTACAGAAATCTGCTCTTCAGATTGAAGTATTAGGTGAGCAATTTGCTTGGAGTGTACGTTATCCAGGAGCTGATGGTGTGATCGGTAAACGTAATTATAAAATGACAACTCCGACTAATCCTTATGGTATTGATTTCAATGATAAAAACTCTTGGGATGATATTCAAGGTTCGGACATTGTAATTCCAGTTAATAAGTCTGTTCGTTTTCATATCGTTTCAAAGGATATTATTCACTCGTTCTATATTCCTGACTTCCGCGTTCAAATCAATGCTGTACCGGGAATGACAAATTACTTCCAATTTACTCCTACGGTAACTACAGAAGAAATGCGTGAGCGTATGAATGACTACAAATATGATTATGTTATGTTATGTAACAAAATCTGTGGTTCAGGTCACTATAATATGCAGAAAAAGGTTGTCGTTGTTACTGAAGCTGAATATAAAGAGTGGTTAGCAACGCAAAACAAATATTTTACTGAGGATTTACAGAAAGAGTTTGCCGCTAAAGATGCTAAAACTCCGCAGTTAAAAGATAGCGTAAACGTTACGGCTTCATTAAATTAATTAGAATAATTGAATTTTAAAAACGAATATGTCAAGTACAGTTATTTCTCATAGCGCTGAGCATCACGATTCGCACGGACATCATCATCAAGAGTCATTCATCTCGAAGTATATCTTCAGTGGTGACCACAAGATGATTGCTAAGCAATTTTTGATCACAGGTATTTTCATGGCGGTATTTGCTATGATCTTATCCATCTTATTCCGTATCCAACTTGCTTGGCCGGATAAAGAATTTCCAATTTTGGAAGTATTCTTAGGTAAATGGGCTGCAGGTGGTCGTATTGCTCCTGAATTTTTCCTTTCTTTGGTCACCATTCACGGTACCATCATGGTATTCTTCGTTTTAACAGCGGGTCTATCGGGTACTTTTAGTAATCTATTGATTCCTTATCAAATTGGTGCACGCGATATGGCGTCTCCTTTCATGAATATGTTGTCATACTGGATGTTCTTTGTAGCTTCAGTTATTATGATTGCTTCTTTCTTTGTTGAAAGTGGACCTGCTTCTGCCGGATGGACGATCTATCCTCCATTATCTGCAGTGCCAACGGCGATTGCTGGTTCGGCTACAGGTATGACTTTGTGGTTGGTCAGTATGGTGTTATTTGTAGCGTCGCAATTAATCGGTGGTATCAACTACGTGAGTACAATTTTGAATATGCGTACTAAAGGTATGGATCTTTGGAAAATGCCTTTAACAATCTGGGCATTCTTCTTAACTGCTATCGTAGGTATGTTATCCTTTCCAGTATTAGTATCTGCTGTTGTTCTATTGATTTTTGACCGTTCATTCGGTACGTCATTTTATTTGTCAGATTTAGTTGTTCAAGGTCAGATCTTACCGAATGAAGGTGGTTCTCCAATCTTGTTCCAACACTTATTCTGGTTCTTAGGTCACCCTGAGGTATATATCGTTGTTATGCCTGCATTAGGTCTTACTTCGGAGGTTATCTCAACAAACTCTCGTAAACCAATCTTTGGTTACCATGCGATGGTTTACTCGCTAATTGGTATTACAGTTTTATCATTTATCGTTTGGGGTCACCATATGTTTGTGACAGGTATGAATCCTTTCTTAGGTGGAGTATTTATGATCACAACATTGATTATCGCAGTCCCTTCTGCGGTAAAAGCATTTAACTATATGGCGACATTATGGAGAGGTAATATTCGTTTCACTCCAGCTATGATGTTTGCGATTGGTTTAGTGTCATTCTTCATCTCTGGTGGTCTTACCGGATTGTTTTTAGGTAATGCTGCTTTAGATATCAACTTACATGATACGTACTTTGTTGTAGCCCACTTCCACTTGGTAATGGGATCTGCTTCTATTTTCGGTATGTTATGTGGTGTTTATCACTGGTATCCTAAAATGTTTGGTCGTATGATGAACACGAAATTGGGTTACTTACATTTCTGGATGACTTTCATTGGTGCTTATTTGGTATTCTTTCCAATGCACTTTATGGGTATAGATGGTGTTCCTCGTCGTTATTATGCTTTTACAGAATTTGCTTTCATGGAGAAATGGGTTTCTGTAAACATGTTGATTACTTGGGCTGCTATCGTAGCTGGTTTGGGTCAAGTGGCTTTCTTATTCAACTTCTTCTATTCGATTTTCTTTGGAGAAAGAGCACCGCAAAACCCATGGAATTCAAATACTTTAGAGTGGACTACTCCTGTGGAACATATCCACGGTAACTGGCCAGGAGAGATCCCAACAGTACACCGTTGGCCATATGATTACAGTAAGCCAGGACATCATGAAGATTTTATTCCTCAGAATGTTCCTTTCTCTGAAACTATGAATTCTAACTTCCTTCATGATTTTGAAGGTAATGAAGAAGCTGAGCGTATCCAGACAGAATGGGATGCTCAAAATAAAAAATAATTAAACATGGTATTTGGAGTAAGTTGTGCGAAATGATTTATTCCAAATATTATTTGTAACATAAAACGGTAAAAATATGTTTCCAGCTGCTGAAAAGCGTTATATTAGATCTAATTTCATTACAATTATTGTTTTGTTTTTAGTGATTGTTGCTGGAGGTGTGGTGCGTAGTACTGGTTCTGGAATGGGATGTCCCGATTGGCCAAAGTGTTTTAATCGAATTATACCTCCTACAGATATTGCGCAGTTACCGGTTGGTTATGAAGAGCATTACATCACAGGTAGAGCTAAGAAAAATGAGCGATTTGCTAATATGATCGATTTTTTCGGTTATCGTGATTTAGCAAATAAAATTCGTCATGACAAAAGTATCCTTGAACATGAGGAATTTAATGTAGCAAAGACTTGGACAGAGTACATCAATCGTTTGGTAGGTGTTGTTGCTGGTTTTTGTTTACTGTTTACTGCCGTTTATTCTTTTACTTATATTAAATCTAAGCGATCAATTTTTATTTGGTCTGTGATTAACGTATTTGTTGTTGTTGTTCAGGCTTGGTTGGGTTCTATTGTCGTTTCGACTAATTTAACTCCTTGGGTAATCACTGTGCATATGCTTTTAGCATTGGTCATTGTGGCTATTTCCATCTATACTTATTTTAAGGCGACGACATTACGCGATAAGGGTATATTAATAAATCGTGATTCTAAGGGATTAAAATTGCTTGCAGCCATTTCTTTATTTTTAATGGTGGTGCAAGTTGTCTTCGGAACGGAAGTACGTGAAATTGTTGATTCATTGACAGCTTCGGGTGTTGCTCGAGAAGATTTTATACAACGTATTGGCCAACATTTTGAAATACATCGTTGGCTTGCATATAGTTCTTTGATTTTAGTAATTGTATTGTTCTTTTTAGTGCGTACAAAATTTAGTGGGAGTACAGTCCAAGCAAAATATGCTACTATACTTTTTATTTTAGTTGGTATTCAAATGTTGTCAGGAATTATTTTGGCACGATTTGCTCTTCCGGCTTTCGCACAGACAACTCACTTAGTTATTGGTAGCCTCTTATTTGGATGTCAATATTATCTGATGTTGTTACTAGGAAAATCACAACGTTAATTGAATGAATGAAATGAATGTACTGGTAAGTTAGTTTTACTTTGTACACTCAAATAAAAAGAGGACATTTGTCGCTATGAAAGAATTTATTTCTGATTTCAAGAAATTAGTTAAGTTAAGACTGACATTAACGGTTGTTTTTTCGGCATCTATCTCTTTTTTGATTGGTGCTAAGCAGCTTGGTGGAGATATTCTATGGATGAATTGGTTGTTACTGACATTGGGAGGATTCTTGGTGACTGGTGCAGCAAATGGATTCAATGAGATTATTGAAAAGGATTTGGACAAATTAATGACCCGTACTGCCGACCGTCCCCTACCTTCTGGAAGGATGACGACAGGTCAGGCCTTGATTCTCAGTTTATTTATGGGAATCTTAGGTACTTTGGTACTAGTACGTTTGAATTTTGTGGCTGGGTTATTATCAGTATTTTCCATTTTGTTATACGCTTTTCTGTATACACCATTAAAAAGAAAATCACCAATAGCTGTATTTGTAGGAGCTTTCCCTGGTGCATTACCGCCATTAATTGGTTATTTTGCAGCGTTTAGCCAGGATGATTTAGCCATCTATAGCCAAACAAATGAGAGTGCAATCGTGATGATTCCATTTATCTTATTTGGTATTCAGTTTTTGTGGCAATTTCCACATTTTTGGTCTTTGGCCTGGGTGATTGATGATGATTATAAACAGGCTGGTTTTAGATTACTGCCAACGACAAAGCGTGATAAGATTTCTGCATTTATGGTTTTCTTTTCAGCATTGCTGATGATACCTGCAGCATTTCTGCCGATGTATTATGGTTTTGGAGGGTGGATCTTTACAACTGTTTCCGTAATTGGAGGTATTGTGTTTGCTTATTATGGCTTTATGCTTTTTAAGAATCAGGACATACCATCTGCTAGAAAGGTGATGTTTACTTCATTTTTTTATCTACCAATTACACAACTGATTTTATTATTTGACTTTATACCTTTGAAATAATGTTAAATCAAGGAGAACAACCGACTGACGAGAAGTTAGTGTCACGTAAAGCTCAAAAATTTAGCTTGTGGTTAGGGATGTTGGGTATGTTTATGATGTTTGCTGCACTGTCAAGTGGCTTTATCGTTTATACGGCGAGTGGCGTTGATAAGGGGCTTAAAACATTGTTACCCGATACTTTTATCTATAGTACGCTAGTTATTGTCTTGAGTAGTATTACTATCCATTTGGCTTATAAAGCGGCGCAAGTGGGTAATTTATCAAGACAGAAAGTTTTACTTTTTGTAACCCTAATTTTGGGTATTTTATTTTTCGTGCTTCAAGTTCATTCGTGGGAAGTATTGGCCGGACGAGGTGTTTATTTTGTAAATAATAATGCATCGCAGTCGTTTGTCTATATCTTTACTGGAATGCACCTAGCGCACATTATTGCGGGAGTGATCGTATTGATTACCGCTTTGGTAGGAGTGTATAAACCACTTCCTGCAGACGGCAATCAATTCCGCATGAATCTAGCCAGTATTTTTTGGCATTTTCTCGATCTTTTATGGATTTATATATATGTTTTCTTACTTTTGAATCAATAATAGTAAACAATGAGTACAACTGTATCACAATTGGATAAGGTAAAAACCGGTCCATGGAATGGTGGAAAGTCACCTTGGAATTTGGAATACGGAAAAATCATGATGTGGTTTTTCTTGGTTGGGGATGCCTTTACATTTTCTGCGTTTTTGGTTTATTACGGAACGCAACGATTTGCACATAGTACATGGCCAGATGCGGATAAGATCTTCCAATCTATACCAGGTATTGCTGAACACGGACAACCTTTAGTTTTCGTGGGTATCATGACTTTTATTTTAATTATGTCTTCTGTTACTATGGTATTAGCTGTAGAGGCAGGTCATCGTAATTCAAAAAATGAAGTTGTTAAGTGGATGCTTTGGACTATATTGGGTGGTATCTGTTTCGTAGGATGTCAAGCTATCGAATGGACTCACTTACACCACGCTGGTTTTTGGTTTGGTCAGAATCCAGGTACTGGCTTAGAAGGTGATGCCATAAAGGATGCTTTACAGCCTTACTTTACACATGATATCTCGTATACGTCAGCACTACAATTTGCTAATTTGTTCTTTACAATCACGGGTTTCCACGGTTTTCACGTTACAGTAGGTATTATCTTAAATATTATTGTATTGTGCATGACTTTAAATAATACTTTCCAGAATCGTGGATCGTATTTAATGATTGAAAAAGTAGGTTTATACTGGCACTTTGTGGATTTAGTTTGGGTGTTTGTATTTACATTCTTCTATTTAGTATAATTATAAGTTTTTAATTTTAGAAAAGCTATGTCACAACATCACGATAATATTGCTCACGATGAGCATGGACACGCAGAAGGAATGGATAAAAAAGGTATCTGGAGAATTTTCTTCGTCCTTTTAGCATTAACTGCTCTAGAGTTCTTAATCGCATTGGGATTTGTTCATCACTGGCAAATCTTAGCAAAAGGTGCTTTGGTTAATACAATTTATATTGTATTAACATTAGTAAAAGCTTATTATATCGTTGCTTACTTCATGCACTTGAAATTTGAGAAATCTAGTTTCATCGTTACTGTAAGTATTGTATTTATTTTCATTATTTATTTTATCATTTTAATGCTTACAGAAGGTAACTTCTTGTTGAATGACTTGCACCCTCACCAATTGTGGGAAAATAAATAACATAAATGAGCAAAAATACTGGAAAAAATAAAGGTATTCAAACGATCATGATCCTGGCAATAATTTTATTATTGCCAGGTTTTTTGTATGTAGTACTAAATAAAAGTGGTATGGCCAATTCGTACGCTACGCTACCTATCTTTGGCGATAAAGTAGTGCCGGGTACGACACATCGTAAGTGGGGAAGGGATATCATGGATACGTTATATCATGAAGTACCAAAAATTTCTTTTAAGAACTACGATGGTAGACCGGTCCACCTTTTTGAAAATGACAGTGCAATATCTATTGTACATCTTTTCTATTCGAAAGATAAGTCATTTTCAACAACTCTTATTAATAGCCTAAATAAAGTTTCTGGTGATTTTAGAAATAATAGAAGAATTAAGTTTTATTCTATTACTGTGGATACACTATATGATACTCCAGAGGTTTTAAAAAATTACATTAAGAATATCGATCCGTCTGATAAAAGTTGGTACTTTGTGACTCATCCTTCTTCGGATATTTTTAAATTTGCTCAAACTGGTTTGTTGCAGGATGCTTTGGCTACGGGTGATCCGAATAAACCTTTTGTAATTGGTTCTTCTTATATCTTAATTGATTCAAAAAGAAGAATAAGGGGATTCTACGATATCACGATGAAGAAGGAAGTGGAACGCCTGAGTGATGAGATTAAATTGTTGGCGGTGGAGGAGATCAGAAATAATCCACCTAAGATTGAAACGAAATAAAATGGGACAGACTGCAGAAGAAAAAAAATATAACAAGTGGATTATCGTTTTATCGGTAGTTATCCCACTTTTGGTGGCCGCTTTGTTTGGTGTTAATTTGCGTAAATTGGGCTATGATGTTGAACCGTTAGGGTTTTTACCTCCAATTTATGCGACTATAAATGGTATCACTGCTATTTTGTTATTTTGGGCTGTGGCTGCGATAAAAAAGGGAAATAAAAAATTGCACGAGCGATTAATCAAAGTTTGTGTTTGTTGCTCTGTAGCTTTTCTAGGCATGTACGTTGCTTATCATATGACTTCTAACTCGACATCTTATGGTGGGGAAGGTATTTTACGTCCTATTTACTTTTTTATTTTAATAACCCATATTGTTTTGTCTGTGATTATTATCCCTTTTGTATTGATTACTTATGTAAGAGGTATTGCTGGATCGTATGAAAGGCATAAAAAAATTGCGCGTATTACCTATCCAATGTGGTTGTATGTAGCGGTAACGGGTGTGATCGTTTATTTGATGATTTCACCTTATTATGTTCACTAATTAATTTTATGAGTATGACTAGTGCATGGGTGTATCAATCTAATCGTTTTTTTACAGATGAAGAAGCGATCTTGATTCAAAAAAGATTGGCTGATTTTGCTGCGGGATGGAAAGTTCATGGCGAACCTTTGTCAGCTCAGGCCGAGGTTAAGTCTAACTTATTTATTGTTCTTTCGGTTGATGAGCAAATTGCTGCCGCTTCTGGTTGTTCGATCGATAGTTCTGTACGTTTTTTAAAAACTTTGGAACAGGATTTTAATATTCAGTTATTTGATCGTATGCGTGTTGCTTACAAAGTCGGTGATCAACTTTATGCTGCTTCTAGAAGTGAATTTGAAGAGTTAGTTAAGATGGGGCACATTAATGATGATACGGTGGTATATGATAATACCATTACTTCTTTGGCTTCTCTTGATGATAAATGGGAAATACCTTTTGGTCAAAGTTGGCATAAGCGTGTATTTGGATAATGAGATAAAAAAAGCGAT
>NZ_DJTA01000019.1:140798-218289 GCF_002440335.1 Sphingobacterium sp. UBA6320
ATCGCTTTTTTTATCTCATTATGATCAATTCCTTAGATTAAGTGGCTGTTTGGATTACTCGGGTATATGATAATGATCCATATACCGAACTATGCTATTTGCTCTACGATTGACATATGTAGATGGATTTCGGGCATCCCACTGTCTTGGATTAGGCAAAATGGCAATGATCAGCGCAGCTTGCTTTTTTGATAATGTTGATCCTGATTTTTTGTAATAGTATTGAGATGCTGCCTCTGCACCATATACTCCCTGTCCCATTTCGATGACATTGAGATAGACTTCCAAAATTCGTTTTTTACTCCAGAATGTTTCGATCAAAACTGTAAAATAGGTTTCTAAACCTTTTCTAAGCCATGATCTTTTTGGCCACAGGAACACATTTTTTGCTACCTGCTGACTGATGGTACTTCCTCCACGGAGGTTTTTTCCATCTTTGTTCTTTTCTATTGCTTTTTGAATGGCATCGGTATCAAATCCCCAATGCGTCATAAAGTGTGCATCTTCTCCAGCTATTGCAGCATGTTTTAAGTTGTCTGAAAGCTTTTCGTAATTTAACCAGTCTTTCTCTAGCTTAAATCCTTTGTCTGCGGCCTGAAGCTCAAAACCTCGTTGAATCATGAGCCACGTGATGGGTGGATTGATAAATTTAAGTGCCAATACCCAAAATATTGTTATTGCAAAAAAACCTCCAATGATACGTAATGACCAAATTTTTAACTTTTTTTTCCAGCTTGTTTGAATCTTTTTTTTCTTAACATGATTCGTTCTCTTAATTGCCATATCTTTTGAAAAACTATGCAAAGGAACGAAATATTTTGTCTAATTGTTTTGGTAGATCTGGTTTGTACGCTGCTTTTTTTCAATAACATGTTTTTTCGTCTAGGCTTAGGTGTATGGTATGATCGTTTAGTTGAGGATAGGAGCGATGAAAGATGTGTTAGAAGTTAAAAAAGTGGATTAAGTTTTCATATTCTCTTTGATCGTTTGTCTAATCAGGTAGATTATGTTATTTTTACGGCTTATTATCATAAACGAAATCCAATTGGCAAAGGCAGAAAAAAAGGTAACTCCATTAATGCAACAATATAATGCAATCAAGGTTAAATATCCTGGTGCTTTGTTGTTGTTCCGTGTAGGTGATTTTTATGAAACATTTGGTGAAGATGCTATTAAGGCCGCCAGTATATTAGGTATTGTACAAACCAAAAGGGGAAATGGAACGGAATCTGAAACTGCATTGGCAGGTTTTCCTCATCATTCTTTGGAAACTTATCTTCCAAAACTTGTTCGTGCGGGTCAACGTGTGGCAATCTGTGATCAATTGGAGGATCCTAAGCAAACTAAAACTATTGTTAAACGTGGCGTAACGGAATTGGTGACACCTGGTGTGTCTTATAATGATAATATTGTTCAGCAGAAATCGAATAATTATCTCGCATCGATTTTTATTGATAAAACGCAAATTGGAATTTCTTTCTTGGATATTTCTACAGGAGAATTTTTGGTGGCGCAAGGTACTCAATCTTATATTGATAAGCTTTTGCAGGGTTTTAAACCTACTGAAGTTATTATGTCACGCAAGCAGTCTAAAGAGTTTTTAGATTTTTTTGGTAACCAATATTATACTTATACACTTGATGAATGGCCATATACTGGTGATTACGCATCGGAGAGTTTATTGAAGCACTTCGAAGTTAATTCGATGAAAGGCTTTGGTATTGATCGGATGCCTGTTGGAATTGTTGCTGCTGGTGTTGCCTTGCATTATCTAAATGAAACTGAACATCGCAACTTGCAGCATATTTCAAATATTGCACGTATCGAAGAAGATCGCCATATGTGGTTAGACCGTTTTACGGTGCGAAATTTGGAATTGATCGGGTCTGCTAACGAAAATGCAACGACGTTGTCAGATGTATTGGATCAAACGGCTTCTCCGATGGGTGCTCGTTTATTGAAAAGATGGATTGTGATGCCATTGAAAGATCGTAAGTCTATTCAGGAAAGGTTGGATGTTGTTGCGTATTTCACGGAGCATAAAGAATTGCGTGATGCTTTGATTCAAGAGATCAAATATGTGGGCGATCTGGAAAGGTTAATTTCTAAAATTGGTCTTCAGAAAGCTTCGCCTAGAGAGATTGTGCAGTTGAAACGTGCTTTGTATGCTATTGAGAAATTAAAGGAGTTGAGCAATCAGGAAAATTCGGAGGCGTTGCGCGTCATTGCTGAACAGTTGAATGTATGTGGGATCATCCGTGATAAGATCGAGAAAGAAGTTTTTGCTGAACCTCCAGTGGCTCTCAATAAGGGTAATGTCATTGCTGATGGGGTTGATGATGAATTGGATCGTCTGCGTAAAATAGCTTTTGGTGGTAAAGATTATTTAATTGAAATCCAAAAAAGAGAAGCAGAGGCTACTGGTATTCCTTCCCTAAAGATCGCTTTTAATAATGTATTTGGGTATTATTTGGAGGTGACCAATACGCATCGCGATAAGGTGCCTTCTGCATGGATTCGTAAACAGACGCTTGTCAATGCTGAACGTTATATTACGGAGGAGCTTAAGGAATATGAGGATCAAATCTTGGGAGCGGAAGAAAAGATTCAGGTTATCGAAAATCGTCTTTATGCTGAATTGCTGGTCGCTATTGCTGCTTATATCAAACCGATTCAGTTGAATGCCCAACTGCTTGCAAAATTGGATGTACTCTTGAACTTTTCTGTTATTGCAGAAAAGAATTATTATGTTCAACCGGAGATTTCTGAAAGTAAGGTCTTGGATATTAAAGGGGGGCGACACCCAGTTATTGAAAAGAAAATGGCTATTGGTGAGGATTATATCACGAATGATGTCTATTTGGATAACGACACGCAACAGGTCATCATCATTACAGGGCCGAATATGGCGGGTAAGTCTGCGCTTTTACGTCAGACTGCTCTGATTGTGCTGATGGCTCAGATTGGCTCTTTTGTACCTGTAAAGGAAGCTAAAATTGGTCTTGTTGATAAGATTTTTACGCGTGTAGGTGCTTCGGATAATTTGTCTTCTGGTGAATCGACTTTTATGGTTGAGATGAATGAGACTGCGAGTATCATGAACAACCTTTCGGACCGTAGTTTAATTTTACTGGATGAGATCGGTCGTGGTACAAGTACTTATGATGGTATTTCTATTGCTTGGGCTATTGCTGAGTTTTTACATAATCATCCTACTGCTAAAGCCAAAACTTTATTTGCGACTCACTATCATGAATTAAACGAATTGACGAATTCTATGCCGCGTATTAAAAATTATAATGTGACGGTTAAGGAGGTCAATAATAAGGTGATATTCTTGCGTAAGTTAGTTCCTGGCGGGTCAGAGCATAGTTTTGGTATTCATGTTGCTAAATTGGCTGGTATGCCTCCGAAATTGCTTTCTCGGGCCAATGAAATATTGAAACGATTGGAACAGGAGCGAACAGGTGGGGAACAGATCAAGGATAGTATGCGGAAAATTCAAAAGCAGGCTTATCAATTGCAGATGTTCTCAATTGATGATCCAGTGCTTGAGAAAATCCGTGATATGCTGAATAATTTGGATGTAAATACGTTGACTCCTGTCGAGGCTCTTATGAAGTTGGACGAGATCCAACGTCTACTAAAGAATTAAAAGCGAAAAAATAATTCTACGCTTCCGTAGTGATTATAGATGTTGCTCATGAGTTTACTATCCCATTGGTATGGTGTATAGTGATATCCAGCTTCTAATCCAATATAATTTTTTCCTTTTAATTGTCGCATGCCGGCTATACTTAGTCCAAGATGCATGGTATTAACGGTGTACAATTTTTTTGAATTTCCTCCGTATATATAATCCCCAAAAGAATCGTAGTATCCATCGGTATAAATGTCTTCGGATATTCCAGTATCTACCATGTCTATTCCTAAATTAAGTTTCGGGATGACAATAAATTTGGTGTTATCGTAGATTTTATATCCAAGAGCACCTCCGAAAAAAAGACCAAAGTCAGCATTTACAGATTCTGTCGTACCGTAATAATTGTAATCAAAATTTTTATCATTGCTATTGATCCGCACTTTAAATCCTCCTTCAAAAATAAATGATTTGGCTAAAGAACTCATGATGGAAAATCCGAGTGACATGTTTGGACCAAATGTTGTATTTGAACCTCCTAGTGGTCCATATACTCCTATATAAGGTAGAAAACCGATTCTTGACTTGTTGTCGTACTCTGCTATGGCTATTGGGTCTTCTTGTTCTTCTTTGATCGTGTTTTCGGTATGATCTTTTATGATTGTCTGGCTATTGTTTTGCCGAGTATCCTGGATTGCTCCTTGTTGGTTTTTTAATAATTCGTTGTTAGAAAAAAGGTTTAAGATATCGACTTCGGCTTCTGACAGGACATAGGATTGTGATTGCAATAATGCTTTTGACCGTGTTTTGATCAATAGGTCAATGGGGTGCCTTAATGGGAAATAATTATATTGCTGTTTATTGGACTCATATTGGTAAATGTAATCTTCTCTTTCGGCATCCCGAAATCGAATGATTAATTGTTCATCAAAACCATTTTCTATATATTTTTCTATCGCATTGCTACTTTGCTGCTTTGCTATAATTAAATTTATAATTTTGATCCGTTGGCCTAATTCGGTGGGACCACAGCTTTGCTCGATTTGTGCCACTATTGGTGTTAATTGAGCATATTGATTTGTATTTAATAATTTGGTTATTGCCTCAAGAGAATTTTTTATGGTAGATTCACATGTTTCTTGTGCTGCACAGTATGTGAAATTACTGATTAATGAAATGATACTGAAGAGTATGACAAATATATAACGATTCATATGGACTTTAGTTGATCGTATAAAGTAACGAAAATTTATTTAATTTTTATATTGATCTGACCAACACAACGGCTCTAAAACAATTATCTTTGTGGGGATGGCTTCTATATTTCAATTTAAAGAGTTTGCGGTGGATCAGTCGGATTGTGCGATGAAAATTAATACAGATGGTGTATTACTGGCTGCATTGGTTCAGATTGATTCTTCATCCCGTATATTGGATATTGGTACAGGAACCGGGGTAATCGCTTTGATGTTGGCACAGCGCTATGTTAAAAGCGAGGTGGTCGCTGTAGAGATTGATCCAGAGTCGGCTCACCGGGCGGTATCAAATTTTAGAAATTCTATCTTTAGTGATCGTATGGTGATGCATGCTTGTTCATTTCAAGATTTGGATGATACTAAGCCGTTTGATTTTATTATTTCTAATCCACCTTTTTACACGGATTCTTTGCATAATCCAGATGCAAGAAAGAAATTGGCTAGACATACCAATTTAGAATTTTTTAATGAATTATTGCAATTTTCGGCTCAATCTCTATCTCCAACTGGGTGCTTGGCTTTGATCTTACCTACGTTATTGGCGGATGACTTGAAAGTAATAGCCGAAAAATTGGATTTGAGATTAGAACGGGAGATCTTGATCCGATCTTTTGAAAATGATGTGGTCATTCGAAAAATTGTTATTTATCAGAAGGGTTATTGTGGTGAGGCTGTAGTCTCTGATTTTATTATTTATCAAGCAAAGGGTGTTTATTCGGATATGTATAAAACTGCTTTGAAACCTTATTTTTTAGCTTTTTAGTATGACAAAGATTGGATTGATTTCTGACACGCATTCTTATTTAGATGAAGCTGTATTTAAACATTTCGAGCATTGTGATGAGATATGGCATATTGGTGATTTTGGTAATAGCAATGTTGCTGATCAGCTGGAGGGCTTTAAACCTCTGCGTGGTGTCTACGGTAATATCGACGATCAAGCGTTACGGCTTCGGTTTCCTGAAGATTTGAGATTTTCCTGTGAGGGGGTTGATGTGTGGTTGACGCATATTGGAGGGTACCCTGGTAAATATGCTCCGAGAATTAAGAAAAAGATATCCGAAGATCCGCCTCAATTATTTATTACAGGTCATTCACATATTTTGAAGGTGATGTATGATCAGAAATTAAAATGTCTACATCTGAATCCTGGTGCTGCTGGTAAACAGGGATGGCATAAGGTGAGAACACTGATGCGATTTGAAATTAATGGGAGTAAAATCGAGCATTTAGAAATTATTGAGCTCGCTGGAAGATAAGGCTAAAATTTATAAGCTATCGCGCACTTCCAATAAAAAGCTTTTTAATTTTTCTAAGGAATCAACAACGCGTTGATTTTCTTTTGCTTCTGATTTATTGGTGCGTAGATACTCTCGAGCACCTTGGAGTGTATATCCTTTATCTTTGACTAAGTTGAAAATAATTTTCAAATTAGCAATATCATCTTGTGTAAACAGACGATTTCCTTTTTTATTCTTTTTGGGTTGAATAATATCAAATTCACGCTCATAAAAACGAATTTGGGATGCATTGACATTAAACATTGCTGTCACTTCACCCATCGTATAATACAATTTATTAATTTCGCGCTCTTTGTAAGGCATACTGATTTACTAAGTTTTATATAACAAACTTAGATAAATTTACTTAGATAAGCAATTGTATTGTGTATCTAAGACAAATTTATTCGTTTTCATATCTATTCATATTTTTTATGTCATGCTTTGTTATTTTTATACTCTCTGTTGAACTGTTTGTTGCAGATCTTTCTTAGTGGGGGGCGATATTGATCTATCGCATTTTAGTAAAATTGAATTTTTAAATTTGAAGAGTTATGATTTTGGTTAGTCGTTTTTGGACAAAAATATTTTCATTTGGGAAGGCTGATGCCATTACTATTTATCCTTTTATTTTTCTGAAAAAGCGTATGTTTAAAGAGAATAAACAATTGATCAATCATGAGCGGATTCATATCAGGCAGGCTGCTGAGTTGTTGATTATATTTTTTTATATGAGCTATCTACTTGAATTTTTATTTCGATATGTACAATACCGTGATTTTCATACTGCTTATTTAAATATTTCTTACGAGCGTGAAGCTTATGCTAATGAGGCTAATTTTGATTACTTGTCGCAGCGAAAGTTTTGGGCTTTTGGACAATATTACAAAAAATAAGAGCGCTACCGATAGCGCTCTTATTTTAAAGCTAGCATGTCTGCCAGGTATATTTTTTATTGAATAGATTTGGATTACTTTACCAATCTTAAATAGGTCGATACTTTATCTTTCAATTGTCTTCTATCCACGATAAAATCCAAGAAACCATGTTCTAGAATAAATTCTGATGTTTGGAATCCTTTTGGAAGATCTTTTTTAATCGTTTCTTTGATTACACGAGGTCCTGCGAAGCCAATTAGAGCTCCAGGTTCAGCGATATTAATATCACCTAACATTGCGTAAGAAGCAGTTACTCCTCCTGTTGTTGGATCTGTAAGTAAACATACATATGGTAAGCCTGCTTTAGCTAACAATGCTAATTTTGCAGCAGTTTTTGCCATCTGCATCAATGAAAATGCAGCTTCCATCATACGTGCACCACCTGATTTTGAGATCAACATAAAAGGAAGTTTATGTTCGATACAATAATCTATGGAGCGTGCAATCTTTTCACCTACTACAGATCCCATTGATCCTCCGATGAAGGTAAAGTCCATACAGGCAATCACTAATTCTTGACCATCAATCTTGCCATGACCAGATCGAATAGCATCTACCAATCCAGTTTTTGCTTGGCTTTCTTTTAAACGTTCTGTGTAGGGCTTTGAATCGAAGAAATTTATTGGATCTCCTGAGCTTAGTGTAGGGAATAATTCAGTAAACTCATTATTATCAAAAATGATTGAAAAATAAGCTGCAGAACCAATTCTAAGGTGGTATCCACAGTATTGACAAACGTAATTGTTTTCGATTTGTTCAAGGTTCAACAACGGTTTTTTACATGAAGGACATTTGTTCCACAATCCGTCTGGCGCCTCTTTTTTATTTTCTGTTGCCGTGTTTATTCCGGCTTTATCTCTTTTAAACCAACTCATACGATAGTTCTAATTCAGTTACAAATAAACAAAATTATTTTGTTTAGTAGAAGTATTCCTTAAAATTGCTGTGTATTTACGATTTGTGAAAGGAAGCTACCCGAAATTTTGGGCATAAAAAATGGGTAAGCTCCTTTTATCGCACCGCTCAACCAAATACCCTTGCTTTGTTCCCAACCTGGGGGAGTCAATGGGAGCTGGTCGTAAAAGACTTACCCGTCACAAAAGTAGAAAAAAAATCCTTCTAAAGAAAGATTTTTTGCTATTTGTGCTTACTGTATTGATAGTCAGCTACAATAATTTTAAGTTTTGTCTTTTGCATACTCTCCACAAAGGGAATAATAGCCAAAAAGCCCTAATCCTAGCGATATAATCGGGGTCAAAACAAACATAATGATGATTCCGAATACTAAATCTTCTTGGTGACCGATCTTTATTTTGGGAATTGCGAGCTCAAAAAGGCAAAAGTATGCGGTGAAAAGGGCTAGGGCAATCCATAGAATGCCTAATATTTTTTTTAGATTATCCAT
Organism: Sphingobacterium sp. UBA6320; assembly: GCF_002440335.1. Taxonomy (NCBI): domain Bacteria; kingdom Pseudomonadati; phylum Bacteroidota; class Sphingobacteriia; order Sphingobacteriales; family Sphingobacteriaceae; genus Sphingobacterium; species Sphingobacterium sp. UBA6320. The sequence goes on from NZ_DJTA01000019.1 coordinate 149,318, forward strand.
TGTTGAGATGATTAGGTTTATTTTTTATATATAGTGATCCGATTATGAAGCATACGGCTGCAATAATGATGGGATACCATAGTCCTGCTAGATAAAATTCAGGATCTTGTGCGACTTGTGCATTGGTGGTCAGGTAAGTCGAAATTGCGGGTAATAGGCCTCCGAAAATACCATTTCCGACATGGTAAGGAAGTGACATCGATGTGTAACGTATCTTGACTGGAAACATTTCGACTAAAAAAGCTGCAATTGGACCATAGACCATGGTTATGTAAATAATCTGGATGAATATTAATGCGGTTAACCATATGCGGTTTTGGCCATGTACTGTGATATTCTTCTTGATAATGGTTTGCTTTGTGTTTGTTAGTTCACTTGTTTCTTGCATTTGAGTTCCATCTGTGTATTCCTTTATGGTAAGTTGTTGATTATTATTTAATTTTTGGATTTTACTAAAACTTATTTCTTTTGTTGTGGTATCTGCTAGTTGGTACATCGCTTTGTAAATAGGTCGGTAGGTACAAAGTGCGAATAGCATCCCTAAAAGCATAATCCACTTTCTTCCGACTTTATCACTTAACCAACCAAAAAGGATGAAAAATGGTGTTCCGACCAGCAATGCTGTTCCTAAGATCATATCTGCTTCGTCAGAATTGAGATGCATAACGGTTTTCATGTAACTCATGGAGTAGAATTGCCCGGTGTACCATACTACTCCCTGTCCCATTGCGGCGCCAAATAAAGCTAGTAGTACAAATTTAAGATTGTAACGATTACCGAAGCTTTCTTTTAAGGGATTTTTGCTGGTTGTACCTTCTTGTTTGGCTTTGGCGAACTCGGGTGATTCGCTCATGTTTTTACGGATGAGATAAGATACATAGACCATGAGTATGGATAGAATAAAGGGAACACGCCATCCCCATGCGTCAAATTGTTGTTCGGTTAAGATGTATTTTGTTACCAGTATAACAACTAAAGAGATAAATAAACCGAAAGTTGCTGTTGTTTGTATCCAGGATGTCCAGTAGCCACGTTGGCCTTCTGGTGCATGCTCGGCAACATATGTTGCTGCTCCACCATATTCACCTCCAAGCGCAAGCCCTTGTAATAAACGTAAAATCAGTACTAATAAGGGTGCGAAAAAACCGATGCTTTCATAACTTGGGATGCAGCCGATGAGGAATGTCGCACCTCCCATTAATAATAATGTAACCATAAATGTGTATTTTCTCCCAATCAGGTCTCCTAATCGGCCGAAAAAGAGTGCGCCAAATGGTCGTACGACAAAGCCTGCTGCAAATGTGGCTAGGGTGGAAAGGAATGCAGCAGTGGGATTGTCTGCTGGAAAAAATTTGGTTGAAATAACGATGGAGAGACTTCCGAAAATAAAGAAGTCATACCATTCGATGAGGGTTCCCATGGAAGAGGCTCCAATTACCTTCCAAATTGTTTTGGTGTTTGTATTTTCTTTCATTTAGTTTTATAAGGTTGTTTAGGTTTAAATTTTATATATTTTGCCAGGTAAAGAGGTGATATGACCATTCATCTCCATTTCGAGTAGGATCATCGCGAGCTTACTTTGAGGCCACTTGCAGTAATGCGTGATCTCATCAATTCCAGCTTGCTGTTTATCTTGTAAGAAAGTATAGAGATAAAGTTGATCACGGTTTAAATCGGTGGGTATCAGTGGTAATTGTACACCGATTTGTTCTTGCTGAGGTTCCCAATTCATGAGATAACAGAGGTCTTTGGCATCTCGAATTAGATGAGCACGGTTTGTCTTGATCAAATAATTGCATCCAGCTGAGTAGGCTTGATCTATAGCACCTGGAAAGGCGCATACATCTCGGTTGTAGCTATTGGCTATTTCAGCAGTGATGAGGGCACCTCCTTTTATAGCGGCTTCGATCACGATTGTTACGTCGGACATTCCTGCAATAATACGATTGCGCATAGGAAAGTTTTGGCGGTCGAGATTGCTGTCGGAAGGGAATTCGGTCAGTAGACCTCCGTGCTGCAGCATGGCTGTTGCCGTTTCTCTATGACTAGTAGGATATATGCGGTCTAGCCCATGACCTAATACGGCTATTGTAGGTATCTGATGATGAAGTGCAGCTCGATGGGCCATGATATCAATGCCATAGGCGAGCCCGCTGACAATTGTTGTATTCAATGGTTGCATTTGTTCAATAAGCTTGTCACAAATTTTACGACCATAATTTGTAGCGTTTCTTGTACCAACGATACTAACGATCCGTTGTTTATTGAGATGAGTATTGCCTTTGTAATATAGAACAAGAGGTGCATCTTCGCAGTTTTTTAATTTCTGTGGATAATCTGAATTGTCGATCCACAGCACTTGTATATGATGTTTTTCAACAAATGCAAGTTCTTTTTCGGTTGCTTCTTGATAGTTTTTTGCTGCTATTTCGTTTGCTGTTCTACTGCTTACTCCCGGGATTTTTGCTAATGTGCTTGCTTTAGTCTCCAAAATCTCTTGCACAGAACCACAGTGAGCGAGTAAAATGCGCGCAGTTTTAGGTCCTACCCCCTTAATTTTGGTAAGTGCTATTTGATGGTAAAAGTTCATAGTTGGTATTTTAAAGATAGGCTTTAGTTCTGTGATTTAAAACTAAAAATTGATATATTCTAGTATATTTCAGCTGATGGCATTATTGATTTATTGTACTACTTGATTATATTATGGCTGAACATGGTCCTCTGAAAGAGGAAATGGAGAGAGGTATTGAATTACTCAAGAAAACCAATAACTTTGTCCATTAAATTTTTGCAATATGGAAATGAAAGAGCCTTTTGATATAGAAATTGAAAATGTTGTTTACTCGGTATTCCCGGAAGAAGAAGATACTTATGTTATTTTTAAAGAGGGGGTAGAGTATGTGCAGATTATTAAAGATACAGAGAATGTGTGGTTGAAAACTAATCCTGAGACGGGCTTACCGATGTTTGGTATGGACGAAGAGATCAATGCGATCGGTAAGAAAATTATTGAGGAATTGGGTTAGTCATTAAAGATTGATAGACAGTTAAACAAAGTTAAAATCGCCAATTATCTTTCTTTTGTTATTATTTTTAAATAACTCATTATAAAGAAATGAATACAGGTCGCTTATTTTTTTTGCTGTCTATCTGTCTACTTTTATCTGTTAGCGGTGCGTTGCCTTCATCTGCTTGTTTTGTCTTTTCCTTTCAAGATACCAGTGTTCGGAGTACAAAAATAATTAAGCAGGATACCACCATATTGGATACTGCACAAATAGTCGGGGAAAAATCATCAGCGGAAGAGAAAATGGCCGAAAAGCTGGTTACGTATAGGTCGATATACTTTTGGGGAGATACGAAAAACATGGTGACCTTACCCCATATGGGTGGTTTGGCAGTTAATCTCAATAAGTTTTATAATCTTTTGAGCAGGCAAGGTCGTGCTTCTCGACGGCTTCAGAAGCAGTTTGAACGTGAGTTTGAACAGGACAAGGTCTTAGCAAAATGGGCTGCTTTAACTCAAGCATACACTGTTCTAACGGGAGACTCTTTGGTTAAGTTTCGTGCTTATTATGAACCTTCCTCTAGATGGTTGCGCAAGGCAGATCATTACGACCAGATTGCTTATGTGCAACACAGTTTAAAGAACTACCTTGATTCTGTCGAAATTATTCATCAACGTCTGAGTCTCCCTAAATTAGAGATTTTAAATCCCTAAATTACATCGGTACGTAAACCACAAATTTTGTTTCAAAAAAATCTTCTTTGAAATAATTAGATAGTGGGTGCAGCTCGGCCTTTAAGCGAGATTCTTTAATTTCTTCTGCTAAATCTCCACCTTTGAGGTATAAAATACCGTTTGGAATTCCATTTTTATCTTGTTTCAAGAACTTATTGCGAATCCAAGGAGCAAAATCTGCTAATCGTGTTACCGCTCGTGACACAATAAAATCGTATTTGTCATCCAATTGCTCGGCACGAATATGATCTGCTTCTACATTTTGAAGTCCTAGTGCTGCTGCTACTTCGCGAACTACTTTAATTTTTTTGCCGATAGAGTCTACTAAGTGAAATTTTACTTCGGGGAATAATATAGCTAATGGTATTCCTGGGAAACCTCCACCAGTGCCTACATCAAGGATACGTGTGCCTGGTGCAAAGGTCATGGCGTATTTTGCGATACCTAAGGAATGTAACACGTGGTGTAAGTAAAGGCTTTCAACATCTTTACGTGAAATAACGTTGATCTGATTATTCCAAAACGGGTAAAGTTCTGCTAGTTGTGCAAATTGTGTTTTCTGAACTTCTGTTAAGTTTGGAAAATACTGATATATAATGTCTACTGTAGGATTCAATGTGATTGTTTTAAAAATGAATATTATTTCCAGCTGATGGATTTCTTTTTTCGGTTGAATAAACCGTTGATGCAAATATAGAAATAGTAGATGATGTCTAATAATGGCAACCACCAAATGAGATCAAAAACTGCTAATTTTCGATATATTGATCTGAAAACTAAAATCTGTGTTATTAATCTGATGAGGTATGCGGCTAGTGGTATATACCAATAGTGTGGAAAAATAATTGCCGTAAGAATTAGTGCACAGTAGAATAAAAAGGACGTGATGAGCTGCGTGCCCAACATGCGCTGATGTCTTTTTTTGTAAATGACGGATGCTCCTGAGTGCCTCGCTTTTTGTTTGTAATAGGTTTTCCAAGTTGTTTTAGGTTCAGAATACACTATGGCATCAGGATGTATGGATAGGGCTACATTTTTTTTGGTTGCATTTTCATTGACGAAAAGATCATCATCTCCAGATTTGATATGCATGTGGGAAGCAAATCCTTTTTTACTGAAAAATAGTTTTTTTGTGTATCCCATATTTCTTCCAACGGCCATGTATGCGTCTTTCTTTAAGGCATAGGATAGATAACTCATTGCTGTATGGGTTGTCTCAAAGCGGATGAGTTTATTTAAGAAGCCTTTATATTTGAAATATGGCGAATACCCGATGACAATTTCTTTGTTGGGCTGGCTTAGCGCTCCTGCTGTTTCTTTTAACCAATTGTTGGAGTTTGGACTACAATCGGCATCGGTGAAGACCAGTTTTTCGTAAATGGCTGATTTGATACCGAGCGTAACAGCGAATTTCTTTCCGTGTTTAAGACGAATATGTTCTTTTATATCAACAATTTTAAGGTTTTCATATTTTTCTTGAAAATCTTTTAAAACCCATTTGGTTTCATCAGTGGAATAATCATTGACAACAATGACTTCAAATTGAGGATAGTCTTGCTCTAAAATGTATGTTAAAAATTGTTGGAGGTTTTTCTGTTCGTTATGTGCACAGATGATAACAGAGATGGGATCAAATTGATCTTGTTCTTGATAAGAGCGCACTTTATGAAGACTTAGCTTTCCGTACACAAATATAATATAGTACAGCTGGATGAGCAGTAATAAACAGATGACGCCAAAGGCGATATAGGGGTAATAGATGGCGTATTGTTGTATGATGGACATAGTTTGCAAAGATAGTATGTTAGAAGGATATTTGCTTTAATAATGTTTTTTCTAGTGTAAATGTTAAAATCTTGTAAAAGGACAGTCTTTGCATTGGTTTTTATAGTATTTTTGCAAAGATTTTTAAAAAAACAAGCTGGGGAATTTGTTTTCTGAAATAGTAAAAATCATCAAATTAGAGTCCCCAAAAATTAAATATTAATGAAATTCACCCTTCAAGTACAAGATAAATTTTCTAAAGCGCGTGCAGGTGTTGTTGAGACAGCTCACGGAAAAATTCAAACTCCTATTTTCATGCCTGTTGGTACAGCAGGTACGGTCAAAGGTGTTCATCAGCATGAGCTGAGAAATGATATTAAAGCTCAAATCATTTTGGGAAATACTTATCATTTATATTTACGACCGGGACTGGATGTTTTGAATAAGGCTGGTGGTCTTCATAAATTTAATGGTTGGGATCGCCCAATTTTAACAGATTCTGGAGGTTATCAAGTTTACTCTTTGTCAGACAACCGTAAGATACGAGAAGAAGGTGTAACGTTCCGGTCACATATTGATGGTTCAAAGCATTTATTCACTCCAGAAAATGTAATGGATACGCAGCGGGTGATCGGTGCAGATATTATTATGGCTTTTGATGAGTGTACGCCTTATCCTTGCGACTATGGCTATGCGCGTCGTTCTATTGAAATGACTCACCGTTGGTTAAAAAGATGTTGTGATCGTTTTGACAGTACAGAACCCTTATATGGATATGACCAGACTTTGTTCCCAATTGTTCAAGGATCTGTGTATAAAGACTTACGCGAAAGGTCTGCTGAGAAAATTGCTTCTTTCAATCGTGAAGGAAATGCAATCGGAGGTTTATCGGTAGGAGAACCTGCTGAGGAAATGTATGCGATGACCGAAGTTGTGTGTCATATTCTTCCCGAAGATAAACCTCGTTACTTGATGGGTGTGGGTACGCCAATCAATCTACTTGAAAATATCGCTTTGGGTATTGATATGTTTGACTGTGTCATGCCAACGCGTAATGCACGTAATGGTATGCTTTTTACACGTCACGGAACGATCAATATCAAGAATGAAAAATGGAAGGACGATTTTTCGCCAATTGATCCTGATAGTGATCTGTACTCCGATCAAGTATATACAAAAGCATATTTACGTCATTTGATCCGTTCACAAGAACTTTTAGGTGCACAGATTGCTTCTCTACATAACTTACACTTTTATTTATGGTTGGTCAATGAGGCTCGTGAGAAAATTGTAGACGGTACATTCTACGATTGGAAAAATAAAATGGTTAAAGTATTGGGTCAACGTTTGTAATTTTTGCATCTTAGTAGTATTATGTTTTCTATAATCGATCGTTATATTATTAAAAAGTACCTGAGCACCTTTGTGTTCACGATGGCTATCTTTACGGTCGTCATGGTTATTTTTGATATTTCTGAGCGGTTGGATGATTTCTTGAAATATAATGCTCCTATGGACAAAATTATATTTGAATATTATGCTGGATTTATTCCGTTTTATTTGAATTTCTTATGTCCTTTGATCAACTTTATTGCTGTCATCTTTTTTACTTCAAAGATGGCAGATCAAACAGAAATTGTCCCAATATTAAGTGCTGGATATAGTTTCAACCGCCTTTTAAGACCTTATGCTTTTTCTGCTACGCTGATATTTGCTGTCTCATTTATATTCAACTTATATATTATTCCTCGAACGAATAAGATCAAGATCGGGTTTGAAAATGTGTATGTCAAGCCCTTGAAGGATAATACAAAGGTATCGACTCATATGCAAATTGATAAAAACAGTTATGTTTATATCGATAACTTTGATAATAATGCTAAGGTTGGCTATAAATTTGTCTTAGAGAAATTTAAGGGTGATACTTTATTGGAAAAGTTAATTGCTGAACGTATTACATGGGATTCGGTGACGACGAAATGGAAAATACATGATTATTCGAATCGTATCATTAATGGTCTGCATGAACGCATGGATAAAGGTACGGTCAAAGATACGACCTTGGATATGAAACCTAGTGATTTTGAACTTTATGACAATATTTTCACTGCTATGGATACCAAGGAGCTTAATGAGCGTATCTATAAAGAAGAAATTAGGGGGACTGGTATGATGACGGATCTTAAACTGGAAAAGTATAAGCGTTATGTATATCCATTTTCAGCATTTGTATTGACCTTAATGGGTGTTGCCCTGTCGTCAAAGAAAGTAAGAGGAGGTATTGGATTGAGTCTGGGTGTGGGTATCGGATTGAGTTTTACTTATATTGTATTTATTCAATTTGCCAATATGTTTTCGTTAAAAGGTGGGCTTCCACCATTGATTGCGGTATTGATCCCCAATGTAACGTTTTTAATTATTGCAATCTATCTGGCCATAAGAGCGCCAAAATAAACAAGTCCCTATATGTCTAAAATAAAAATTAATCAGAATGTTCTCATTCTGCATTTAACGATCCTAATATGGGGTTTTACTGGTATTCTAGGAAATTTGATCTCTATTTCTGCGATACATCTTGTGTGGTATCGCGTTCTCATCGCTGCTATTTCTTTGTTTATCTATCTTATCGTTAGTAAGCAACAGATTCTTGTATCGCGAAAAGATTTTATTTCTTTCATGATGGTGGGAGGTATAGTGGGATTACACTGGGTTCTGTTTTTTTATGCTATTAAGGTGTCTACAGTGTCGGTTGCTTTGGTTACTTTATCTTCTTTGACATTGTACACTTCTATTTTGGAACCTCTGATCAATAGAAAAAAGATTGCCATGATGGATATGCTGGTGGGAGTGGTGATTATCATGGGTATATATATGATATTTCAATTTGAATCTAATTATATTGAGGGTATTGTTGCGGGTCTGGCTTGTGCATTTTGTGCAAGTATTTTTTCTATTGCAAATGCAAGAATGGTTAAAAAATCAAGTGCTACATTAATCACTTTTTATGAAATGTTGGGGGCTTTCTTTTGGGTTTCGATTTTTATGGCTTTTAGTGGGGATTTCAATGAGCATATGGTATTGAATCAATCTGATCTGATTTATTTATTGATTTTAGGTGTGCTCTGTACTGCTGTTGCTTACGTACTTGGTGTCGCTGTGATGAAAGAATTGAGTGCGTTTACAGTAGCATTGACGACTAATCTGGAGCCTGTATATGGTATTTTATTGGCGATGCTGATTTTTGGTCAAAAAGAGACGATGAGTTTAGGTTTTTATGGAGGTGCTGCTATTGTTTTAGGTGCAGTCTTCTTTTATCCATATTTAAAAACTAAGATTGAAAAACGTAAGCAGGATCTGGTGATCAGAAAGATTTATTAATAGGAATTTCTTGTCATCATGCGATAGTGATTTTTGTGTCCAGCTATACTTGATGGATAGTTATACTAACGTGATCATCTGTGCTTATCAATCTTGTTTTTTGATCATTTTTTTTTGAGAGACTCTGCTTAAATAATCGCATTTAGGGACGTGATGTGTAGAAATATGATGAAAGAATAAACCCCGTAAATAAATTTACAGGGCTCATTCTTTTCTATTTAGGATTGGTATTAAGCGTAAGTATGAATAGCTTCCTTGCTTTCAAGTTCTGACTGGCCCATTAGGAACTCGTCTACTTTTCTGGCGCATTCTCGACCTTCTGATATTGCCCACACAACTAAGGACTGTCCTTTTCTGCAATCTCCAGCAGTGAAGATATGATTGACGGAAGTTTGATAATCTTTTTCAGTCGCTACTATATTGCCTCTGGCATCGACTTTGACGCCTAATTGTTGTGGCAACTGCTGTTCTGTATGTTGATAACCGACTGCAAGTAATACGAGGTCTGCGGGAATCTCTTTTGGTTCTGATTGGCCCAATTGTGTTCTTTTTCCATAATCATCGACTTGATACTCGACTTCTATGATTTGAACAGCTTTGACATTCCCGTGCTCATCACTGAGGAATGCTTTGGTTTCGGTTGCCCAAAGGCGCTCACATCCTTCTTCTTGAGAAGATGACGTGCTAAATGTAACTTGATCCAGTGGCCACGGATTATTTTTTAATCTTTGTTTGGCTGGAATTGGTTTGCGTGCGATTTGTGTGATGCTTTGTGCTAGCTGGCGATTGGAAGTTCCGATACAATCGGATCCTGTATCGCCATCTCCTATAATAACAACATGTTTGCCTTGTGCTATGATAGGTTCATCTGTATAATCTATGCCACTTACTTTTTTGTTCTGTTGTTTTAAAAAGTCCATAGCGTAATGAACACCTTTTAGGTCTTTCCCAGGAATGTCGAGATACCATGGTACTGTTGATCCTGTTGCAAGTATAACTGCGTCAAAAGCTAATAGCTCATGGGTTGAAATATTTTTTCCGACTTCTGCATTTACGTTGAATTTGATGCCAGATTCTTGCATAATGGCAATACGACGATCAATTATTTTTTTATCTAATTTAAAATCTGGTATGCCATAACGGAGTAAGCCTCCAAGTTGATCATCACGTTCAAAAACGACAACTTCATGTCCAGCTTTATTGAGTTGTGCGGCTGCAGCTAAACCCGCAGGTCCTGATCCAACAATAGCAATTCGTTTATCTGTTTTGATATAACTTTTGTTAGGTTTTACGTAACCTTTATTGAAAGCAATTTCAATAATATGTTTTTCAATTTCTTCTATGGTAATAGGAGAACTGTGTATGCCTAGTACGCATGCTGATTCACATGGTGCCGGACAAATTCTTCCTGTAAATTCTGGAAAGTTGTTGGTTGAGGTCAATATGTTGTATGCATCTTCCCATTTTCCATCGTAAACGGCATCATTAAATTCAGGTATTACATTGCCCAGAGGACATCCTGAGTGACAAAATGGAATACCGCAGTCCATACAACGTGCTGCCTGTGTATTGAGTTGACTATCTGTGTAACCTTTATTGAATTCCTGAAAATTCTGTATTCTGTAAGCTACCGGTTCTTTTTGCGGAAGCTCACGATCGTATTCTTTAAATCCTGTTATTTTTCCCATGATTTTTCCTCCTGATTATGCCTCAACTAATTTTGTACGTAATACCTGTTTGTATTCTTTAGGGAATACTTTGATAAAGCTGTTTTTCTCAGCAGTCCAGTTTTCGAGGATATGTTGTGCAATTTTGCTGTTTGTGAGTAAAATATGTCTTTTTAGCAATGCAATAATTGCTGTTTCATCTTCTTGTTCCAATGGATCAAGATCCACCATTTCGGTATTGCAATTGTCTCTAAATGTTCCTTGTTTATCGTAAATCCAGGCAATACCACCGCTCATACCTGCTCCGAAATTTCTTCCTGTAGGTCCTAAGATAAGCGCACGACCCCCAGTCATGTATTCACATCCGTGGTCACCAAGGCCTTCTACTACTGCTGTTGCGCCTGAGTTACGAACTGCAAAACGTTCGCCAGCTTGTCCATTGATAAAGAGATGCCCCGATGTGGCACCAAATAGGGCAACATTACCGATGATGATATTTTCATGTGGAACCAATTTACTTTCTGCTTTTGGATAGATCGCTAATTGTGCGCCAGATAAACCTTTACCAACATAATCATTTGCTTCACCTTCTAATTCAAATGATAGTCCTTTTGTTGAGAATGCACCAAAGCTTTGTCCTGCTGAGCCTTCAAATTTGTAATTGATGGTATTGTCAGGTAAGCCCTCGGATCCATAGAGTTTAGAGATTTCATTGGATAGTAAGGTTCCGATAGTACGATCTGTATTTTTGACAATAAAGGTTCCAAATACAGGAGTTTTGTTTTCTAGAGCCTGTTTTGCTTGCTTTAATAATCCCCAGTCTAAGATCATACCCATGCCGTGATCTTGCTCTTCGGTATTGTAAAGTGACTGATCAGGGTCGTTGGGCTCCACATATAATATACCTGAGAAATCAATTTTAGAAGCTTTCCAATGATCTATGTTCTCACGTTTTTTAAGGAACTGTGCTTTTCCTACCATTTCATTGATGGTACGGAAGCCTAATTCTGCCATGGTCTCTCTGATTTCTTCGGCCATGAAGCGGAATAGGTTAACAATATCTTCAGGTTTGCCTGTGAATAGCTTTCTTAATTCTGGATCTTGCGTAGCTACACCTACCGGACATGTATTTAAGTGACACTTCCGCATCATAATACATCCGCCAGCAATAAGTGCAGCTGTTGATACGCCCCATTCTTCAGCTCCTAATAAGGTTGCTACGACTATGTCACGTCCAGTTTTTACCTGACCATCTGCTTGTAGTACAATACGGCTTCTAAGTTTGTTTTTCACTAAAGTTTGGTGTGCTTCTGCTAATCCCAATTCCCAAGGTAGACCAGCATGCTTTGTAGAACTGATTGGTGAAGCTCCTGTTCCTCCGTCAAATCCTGCAATAAGAATAACGTCTGCATGTGCTTTTGCAACACCGGCAGCAATGGTTCCTACACCGGCTTTTGAGACTAGTTTTACATTGATACGTGCAGCGCGGTTTGCATTTTTTAGATCAAAGATCAATTGTGCCAAATCTTCAATGGAATAGATGTCATGATGTGGAGGGGGCGAAATTAGGCCTACACCTGGTGTTGAATGTCTTGTTTTGGCAATCCACTCATTAACCTTAGATCCTGGAAGCTGACCGCCTTCTCCAGGTTTGGCACCTTGAGCCATTTTGATTTGTATTTCGTCTGCCTGTGTTAGATAGTTGGATGTTACACCAAAACGTGCTGATGCAACTTGCTTAATTGCGGAACGCATGGAATCACCATTTGGAAGGGGTAGATAACGAAGTTCATCTTCACCTCCTTCGCCTGTATTTGATTTTGCACCGATGCGGTTCATTGCAATTGCTAATGTGCTGTGTGCTTCATGTGAAATGGAACCAAATGACATCGCACCTGTGGCAAAGCGTTTTAAAATATCACTAGCTGGTTCTACTTCTTCTAAAGGGATTGCGGTTCTGTGTCTTGCAAAATCTAATAAACCACGTAGGGTGAACATCTGTTCTTTTTGGTTGTTTATTTTTTCTGCATATCTTTTATAAGTTGCATAATCGTCATTTCGACAAGCTTGTTGTAGAAGATGTACGGTATCTGGGTTCCAAAGGTGTCCTTCTCCTCTTCGTTTCCATTGGTATAGACCACCTTCTGGAAGTAAAGTTTGTGGAGTACGGCTTTCTTTGAAATTCACCCAGTGCTTTGTCAGTACTTCTTGTGCTATATCGTCAAGATTTAAGCCGCCGATACGGGATACAGCACCGCAAAAATATTTGTCTACGACAGTTTTGTCTAAACCCAATACTTCAAAGATCTGTGCACCATGGTAGGACTGTAGTGTCGATATTCCCATTTTTGAAAATATCTTTAATAATCCTGCATTTACTGCTTTTACATAGTTTTTAGAAAGTTCGGGCCAAGTTAATTCGGTTTCGATTTTACTTTGTTCTTTCATCGTCCGGATACTTGCTAAGGCCATATATGGATTAATGGCTGTTGCTCCGAATGCAAGTAAACAGGCAAAATGATGAACTTCCCAAGCATCTCCAGCTTCTACAACAAGACCAACTGCGCCTCGGTTTCCTGTTTTGATTAAATGGTGATGTACTGCGGATACAGCTAGTATGGATGGAATAGGTGCATGTTGTGAGTCAATAGCGCGATCTGAAAGTATTAATACCTCGAATCCATCACGGACAGCATCATCTGCATAGCGACAAAGACGTTCTAATCCGGCTTCAAGGGATCCACTTTGTCCATCTGCTCTGAAATATGATTGTAGGGTTTTTGCCTGAAATACACCTGTGTCTATTGATCTTAGTTTTTCTAATTCTTTTGATGTTAAGATGGGATGTTCTAGGGTTACGCAGTGACAGAATTTTTTGTCTTCAATAAGTATGTTGCCTGCATTTCCAATGAATGTTGCCAGACTCATGACTAGGCGCTCTCTTATTGGATCAATAGGAGGGTTGGTTACTTGCGCAAAAAACTGCTTAAAGTAACTGGATAGATGTTGTGGCTGATCGGACAGTATAGCTAATGGTACATCAGAGCCCATCGAGCCTGTTGGCTCATAGCCGGTCAGCGCCATTGGCGTTAAGATTGTTTCTAAGTCTTCTCTCGAATATCCGAAAGTTTGTTGATACTTGAAGACTGATTCTTTGGATAGATATGTGTATGTAACACGTGGCTCAGCTAATTCTGTTAATTTTATTTTATAACTGTCTAACCAATCGCCATAGGGTTGTTGACGTACTAGGTCGCCTTTTACTTCTTCGTCGGATAAAATTTTACCCTGTTCCATATCGACTAAGAAAATTTTACCAGCTTGCTGTCTTCCTTTTTTGATAATTGTTGATTCATCGATTGGAAGTGCTCCTGCCTCTGAAGCAACGATAACACGATGATCTGAAGTAATTGCATATCGTAATGGACGTAACCCGTTACGGTCTAAGGTGGCTCCTATAGATTTTCCATCGGTAAAACAAAGTGCTGCTGGACCATCCCAAGGTTCCATTAATGTGGCGTGGTATTCGTAAAATGCTCGCTTTAATGGGTCCATTTGTGTGTTGCCATCCCAAGCCTCGGGTACTAGCATGAGCATGACATGGGAAAGGCTACGGCCACTGTGTAATAAAAGTTCTGCTACATTGTCTAAACATGCTGAGTCAGATTGACCACGATCGACAACAGGTAGGAGTATCTCCATCTCTTCTTCTGTAAAATAAGGAGAGGAAAGGGCACGCATGCCTGCGTAAAACCAGTTGAGATTTCCTGTTAATGTGTTGATCTCACCATTATGCGCTAACATACGGAAGGGCTGTGCTAATGACCAGGAAGGGAAGGTATTGGTTGAAAATCGTGAGTGTACTAATCCAAATGCAGAAACAACTCTTGGATCGCGTAGGTCTTTGAAATATGTGCCAACTTGGTAGGTGGTGAGCTGACCTTTATAAATAATTGTTTTGCAAGATAGGGAAGCGAAGTAAAGCGGTAGTGGGTATTCTTGATACTGTTTGATTTTTTGGATAATCAAACGTCTTAGGACAAATAATTTGCGTTCAAATTCTTCCGTGTTATGTACTGTCTCGGGTCTGTCGATAAAGAATTGAACTATTTCTGGTTCAGCGCTTAATGCTGTCGGGCCTATACCTGCTCTACTTACTGGCACATCCCGAAATCCAAGGAATTTCATATCCCTTTCGGTTGCTGCTTCTTGTATAACTGTTCTGCAAATTTTGTTCATTTCAGGTTCTTTGGGAAGGAAAACCATTCCTACTCCATAATATCCTGGTTCTTTAAGTTGTATACCGAGGTTGATACATTCTTCCCAAAGAAACTCATGTGGTAATTGAATCATGATACCTGCGCCATCTCCACTCTCTGGATCACAGCCACAAGCACCACGATGCTCCATATTTTCTAACATGGTCAAGGCATCTCTTACCTGTGCATGTGATTTTATTCCTTTTATGTGTGCGACAAAACCAACCCCACATGCATCGTGCTCAAAACTCGGGTCGTATAGCCCTAGCTGATTTGTGTTACTTTCAATCATCTTCCTTATTCAATTATTACTTTGCTAATATATGAACAAAATCATTAAAATTTTATAGAATTTATAAATTATTTTAAAATAGATTATGTTATTTATAAATTTAACTGTTTTTGTTGCTGATATTGCATTTTTATGTGATTTGTATTCAAGTTTTTGATACGCTGTAGTTCGTTTTTTGGGTCACCTGTCAGGGTTACTCTTTGTATTTGTATGTGGAGTTAGCCTTAATCTAGTTTTTAGTGTCTCTATTTTTTGATATACTTTATCTATCTTAGCTTTATTATGATCACCTTGTGAGGTGATCATATAAGATATTTTTAGCCATGAAGATCACTGAAATAGAAATTTATAGATTAAGTATTCCTATGGAACCTTTTGTCATTGCAACGGGTACAATGGATTTTGCCCAGAATACTTTTATTCGTGTTCATACTGATACTGGGATATTTGGTGTTGGAGAATGTTCTGCTTTTCCAATGATTGTTGGCGAAACACAAGATACTTGTTTAGTCATAGCTCGTGATTTTGCTAAAATCTGGAAGGGGAAAGATCCTTTGGAGCTTGAAGCTCGTCTTGCTGAGTTAAATTTGTATATCGCCAATAATACAACCATTAAATCGGCTTTTGACATGGCATTGTATGATATTGCTTCTAAAAATGCTGGCGTTCCTCTTTATCAATTTCTGAAAGGAAGTCCAAGGGAAATCGTTACTGATATTACGTTAGGTATTGCGAGTCCAGAAGAAATGGCAGCTAAGGCAAAAGAACTTTACAATGCTGGGGCTGCTATGTTAAAAATAAAATTAGGAAAGGATCCTAAAACGGATGTCGCACGTATTCGAGAAATACGTAAAGCTGTTGGTTTTGATATTCCTATTCGGATTGATGCCAATCAGGGATGGTCTTACCAGGGAGCGTTGGAGGCTCTGCAAGGGCTTGAACCATTTAAGATTCAGTTTTGTGAACAGCCCATGCGCACTTATCTGGATCATTTGCTACCTGCACTTCGTACTGAAACTACTGTTTTAATTATGGCTGATGAATCGGTGTATTCACATGATGATGCTGAGCGCCTTTGCCGTGCTGACGCTTGTGATTATATCAACATCAAATTTTCAAAATCTGGTGGTATTCATGAGGCATTAAAAATTGCTGCGGTGGCTGCTGAGTTTAATATTCCCTGTATGATAGGGGGGATGCTTGAAAGTCGATTGGCTTTAGCCGCAAAAGTTCATTTTGCTTATGCAGCGCCGAATGTGAAGTTTTATGATTTGGACACTTGTATGGTCGGACATTTGGAAGATCCTGTTAGTGGTGGGATTCAATACAACGGTTATCATATCCATATTTCTGATCATATAGGGATTGGTGCGGATATTAAACAAGAATTTTTAGATCGTTGTGAACGTTGGGTGATTTGATGATCTTAAATTTTTAACATTTGTTAAAAAATGATGGAAGAGTTTGCTGTTTGCCAGTCCTCTGGGCTTAAAATAAATAATATTCAGTACCTTTGTAGCACTTATTATTGTATTAAAAGTAGCGAAATATTATGAGTACACAAAAAGGTCCTATTTCTCAGTTTATTGAGGAAAATTACCTTCACTTCAATGCTGCGGCATTGGTGGATGCAGCTAAAGGTTATGAGGCTCATCTATTGGAAGGTGGTAAAATGTTAATTTCTTTGGGTGGTGCAATGAGTACTGCTGAATTGGGAATTTCTTTGGCTGAAATGATCCGTCAAGATAAAGTACATATCATTTCATGTACGGGTGCTAACCTGGAAGAGGATGTGATGAATTTAGTGGCACACTCACATTATAAACGTGTACCTAACTATCGTGACTTGACTCCAGAGCAAGAAAGAGAATTATTAGATCAACATTATAATCGTGTTACAGATACTTGTATTCCTGAAGAAGAAGCTTTCCGCCGTCTGCAAAAACACTTGGAAGATGTATGGCATGCTGCTGAGGCAAAGGGCGAGCGTTATTTGCCACATGAATTTTTATATCAAGTTGTAAACTCTGGTGTATTGGAGCAATATTATGAGATTGATCCTAAAAACTCTTGGATTGTTGCAGCAGCAGAGAAGAATTTACCTATTGTTTGCCCAGGATGGGAGGATTCAACAACTGGTAATATCTTTACTTCTAATGTAATCAAAGGTAAATTGAATGTTCATACTGTGAAATCAGGTATTGAATATATGATTTACTTGACAGAGTGGTACCGTGCTAACTCTTCTGGTAAGGGTGTTGGTTTCTTCCAAATAGGTGGTGGTATCTCTGGTGACTTCCCAATTTGTGTTGTTCCGATGATGTATCAAGATTTAGAGTGGGAAGATGTTCCTTTTTGGTCTTACTTCTGTCAAATCTCTGATTCAACAACTTCTTATGGTTCTTACTCGGGCGCTGTTCCGAATGAAAAGATCACTTGGGGTAAATTAGATATTGATACTCCAAAATTTGTGGTTGAATCCGATGCGACTATTGTTGCTCCCCTGATTTTTTCTTACATTTTGGGTAAATAATAAAATATGTCGAATTTATTGACTTCAGATCCGATTGCTTTACAGGCATTTATGTCCGAGACTATTTTCGCGACAGCTGATGCTATCGGTAATCTTTCGGTAGAAACGGAGTCTGTATCTTCTTCTTTAATTCCTTCGCAGGTTCCTGCTCATCAGGAAGCTGTGGAGGAATTTATCTATCAAGGTTCTAAAACGAAAGGAATCTTGTTTATTTTAAGATATCCAAGTTTTCCTTATTTTTCACCTGAGGCTGAGGATGCTTTTATCAAAACAATTGGAGCCTTAAAATTGACATCTGATGATGTTGCTGTTGTGAATTTGGCTAATACTCATAATCCAAATGACTTTAAAAGAATCATGACTTTTTTCGCGCCTAAAAAGATTATTCTATTGGGTGTTGATCCTAAATCTTTGAAATTGCCTGAAATCGCACATAATTCTTATATGCATGGGCGCATAGCTACTGTATTTAATACTTATAGTTTTGAAGAGATGTTTGCTGATATGGTTAAGAAAAAGTCTTTTTGGGTGGAGTTTAAATCTTTAATTCAGCATCAAGGATAGTCTTTCTCGTCTATCATTAGCTATTTTCCTTTTATATTTCTACATTTAAATAAAATCCTATTCAAATGATTGAACTTATTTTTGCTACTAATAATGCCCACAAATTGGAAGAGGTGCAAGCTATGGTGGGAGAGCAATTTTTACTTAAGTCTTTGGCTGATATCAATTGTCATGACGATATTCCAGAGACTGGAGTTACTTTTTATGAAAATGCGAAACAAAAAACGGACTATCTGGTCAATAAATATAAACTAAATTGCTTTGGAGATGATTCTGGTTTAGAGATTGATGCTTTAGATGGTGAACCTGGAGTGTATTCTGCACGTTATTCGGGTACACGGGATATGGAGCAAAACATCAATTTGGTGCTGGAAAAATTACAAGACGCGGATGACCGTAATGCTCGTTTTAAAACAGTGATTTCTTTATATTTAAATGGAGAGCAATACTTTTTTGAGGGTAGCGTTGAAGGTCATATTATCGATAAACGCAAAGGTATTGATGGATTTGGTTACGATCCTATTTTTGTACCTCATGGTTATGCTCATACATTTGCTGAAATGACAGCGGATGAGAAAAATAAAATTAGTCATCGTGCTATTGCTATTGAAAAAATGGTTGAATTTTTGAGCAAATAATGATGAATACCAAGCGTGTATTTTTTAAAAATAAGAACTTTAAATTCGGGTATTATTTAAGAGCATTTTTTCGTGAATTTTCTTTTCTACCCTGGTACCGGTATAAAAGAAAAGTGCTCAACCGTGATTTGATATTATCTGATCAAAATTTTTGTGCTCGTCTAAATTATTATAATCAATTGGATCATGAACAAATAATAGGATCTGCTGGGTGTAGACTGAAAGATCTGAAACGCCCAGATCGTGGTTCTGTTTATTACTTTGATTTGAAGCAATATCTAAGGTATTTTAAAGGTGAGCTGATGATTGATATGATTCCAGGAGATGTTGTTCATGTGCCTGAAACTCCTGCAATTGTTAAGAGTAGACCTATTAGAAGTGGTAATAACAATGCTGTTCTTCTGAATTTGGATAAAGTGAGGCATTTTAATTTTATCAACGATGAAATTGCATTTCGGGATAAAAAGAATATGTTACTCGGACGTGCTACAGTTTATCAGGAGCATAGAAAAGCTTTTTTTAATCTTTATTTTGATCACCCTATGTGTGATCTTGGAGATGTCGCCAAAAGGAATAGGGATATGCGCTGGTTTAAGCCAACGATGTCGATATCTGAGCATTTGCATTATAAATTTATTGGCATTGGAGGGTAATGATGTTGCGACAAATTTAAAATGGATCATGTCTTCTAATTCAATCGCAGTGATGCCGACGCCAAAATTTGAAACTTGGTTTATGGAAGGTTTATTACTACCTGATGTACATTACATACATATTAGGGATGACTATAGCGATTTGGAGGAAAAACTAAATTATTATATTTCGCATCCTGAAAAAGCGGAGGAAATTATTGTGTCTGCACAGAAATTTGTTCAACAGTTTAAAAATAAACACAGGGAAGATCTAATTTCTATCATGGTCCTTGATAAGTTTTTTGAGCAGACTGGTCAACGATCTTTACTTTAATTACTATTCTAGTTTTCGATGCTGCTCAAAGCGATAGTATTATTAGGGAATTAGTTTTAGCGATATTTAATAGGTGATCAAAACCATTGCTCCATGTTAATTGATATTCAATATCTTAATTCTAGTGCTTTTGAGGACGATTTTCAATCTCCTTTTTACCAAATTATTATGCTTAAAGAGCAGCGTAATTTTGCTGTTGATTTTACAAATTATATTTGTCCGCATTATTCTTTAGTTTTTTTGTCGCCTTATCAACATTTTGACTTGTACGATCTAGATTCAAGATTGATCAAGAAGCTAGAGTTTCATGGTGATTTTTATTGTATAGAATATCACAAGAAAGAGGTTGCCTGTAACGGTCTATTATTTAATAATATTTATTTGTCCCCTTTTGTGACAGTTACGCCTGCTTTATTTGAGGAAATAGAATCAATTTTTTGTAAAATATGCATCGAAAAGGCCGATGATAGTCCTTTTTCTGAATCTGTACTCAAGTCATACTTACAATTGATATTGGCTTTGTGCAGTAAAGTGAAGTCTCCACAATTGATTAATACGCATGTTTATCAGGATGAATTAACGGTTGGGTTAAAATTTCAAAAATTGCTGGAAGCATTTTTTTTGATAGAGCGATCCGTACAATTTTATGCTCATGAACTTGCTTTGGGATTGGATTCATTTAGTAAAAAAATTAAGAGAGAGTTGGGAAAATCTCCTTCGCAATTTATTCAAGACCGTGTGGTGTTAGAAGCAAAAAAACTGCTGCACTTAACCTATTTATCGATTAAAGAGATTGCTGCAAAACTTGGGTTTGAAGATGAGTTTTATTTTAGTCGATATTTCAAGAAGAATGTCGGGATTTCTCCTTCTTCATTTCGAGAGCGTGTGGGTATCTCCATTGTGGCTAAATAATCTATTAAATTTACGGATTTGTCCATGCTATAGCTGCTTTATTAATTGGAAATTTGTACATATATCAAATATAGACAACTATGTACCGACTTATTTCTTTTTTAGCAGGATTACAAAATCAGTTTATTAATTTTTTGCGTTTTACCGTCTTTCTTGTGATGGTGTGGATAGGAGGTTTAAAGGCATTTCAGTACGAAGCTGATGGTATTGTTCCTTTTGTAGCCAATAGTCCCGTTATGTCTTTTTTTTACAGCAAGAAGGCGCCAGAATATCAACAGTATAAAAATCCGGAAGGCAAAACAATTCAAACAAATGTAGATTGGCACCATGTAAATGGCACTTATTTATTTTCCTATGGTTTAGGAGCTGTTATTGTAGGTATTGGACTTTGTGTTTTATTGGGTATATGGTTCCCGAAAATAGGATTGCTTAGTGGTATTTTGACATTTGGGATGTCCTTGGTGACGTTATCATTTTTGATAACAACCCCAGAAACATTTGTGTCAAATCTAGGTGGTGATTTTCCGACACCTTATTTCGGGTTTCCTTATTTATCAGCATCTGGACGATTGGTTATTAAGGATATTATTATGTTAGGTTCTGGACTTATCTTTGTAGCAGATAGTGCAAGAAGAATCATGCTATCTGTAAATCGTTGATATTCTGTTTAAATTGTGTAAATTTAACCTGAAATGTTATAATTCTAAGGTGTCAATAAAGTGTTATTTTTGTCATGCAGATTTAATCAATTGCTTCTCTTTTTGAAGTCTAGCAATTTTTCAGATATGTTGAACTTATCATTAAAAAATGCGCTATGATTTTAAAATACATAACTCTCTTCGTTGGTTTATTTGTTTTCTTTTCTCATTCTTATGCTCAACATCATCACGAACAAGTTAGTAAATCGACTGTTTCGTATGTATGTCCGATGCACCCTGAAGTGACCTCTTCGAAAGCGGGAAAATGTCCAAAATGTGGAATGGAACTAGTCAAAAAGAATATCGACCAGCAAGATTCGAATCCTCATCATGCTGTTGCTGTTAATCCATATTTGGGAACTAATGATCGTTACACCCCTTTTAAAAATTTTGCTGTTCCAGTAGCACATCCTACTACAGATCCATCTAAAATCCCTGGATTCACTATATCGAATCTTGAAAAAGATATTGAAACGAAAGCCATCTCGGGGGCTCGTGCAGGTTTACACCTACCTCAAGGATCTGCTGATGTTAAAACTATTCGTTATGATTTATTCGTTACTGATTCAATTGTGAATTTTACTGGTAAAAAGCGTCAAGCTATTGCTGTAAATGGCAGTCTTCCTGCTCCTACCTTAGTTTTTACAGTTGGTGATACAGCACTTATTTATGTACACAATCAAAATGATGAACCGACTAGTGTGCATTGGCATGGTATATTTTTACCTAATCGCATGGATGGTGTAGCACATTTGACACAACATCCTATACCTCCTCACAAGACTTATGTCTATAAATTTCCGGTACTGCAAGATGGCACTTTTTGGTATCATAGTCATTTTTCTCTTCAAGAACAAATCGGGCTGTATGGTGCGTTGATTTTTAACAAAAGGACTGAACCTGATATCCCTACAATACCAGTTGTGTTAAGTGATTGGAGTGATATGAATCCGCATGAAATCAATCGACGGTTGCACGCGGGTAATGATTGGTTCGCTATTAAAAAGAAAACAACACAAAGTTATAGTGAAGCTATTAAAGCGGGGCGATTGGGCGTTAAATTGACTAATGAATGGAAGCGAATGACCGCGATGGATGTGAGTGATGTGTACTATGAAAAATTTTTATTGAATGGTGCTCCAACACAACATTTATCACAATTCAAGGCGGGTGATCAAGTTCGATTAAGAATTGTTAATGGTAGTGCATCTACTTATTTTTGGCTTAGTTTTGCTGGTGGTAAACTCAAAGTTATCGCCAATGATGCTAATGATGTAAGGCCTGTAGAGGTGGATCGTATGCTCATCGCTCCTTCAGAAACTTATGATGTGGTGGTTACTATTCCTGAGAATATGAAGTATGAATTTTTAGCTACTGCTGAAGATCGTACTAACCATGCTTCATTATGGCTTGGGTCGGGTATGGATATGCCTGCTGATAAATTGCCTAAACTGGATTATTTTGCGGGAATGAAGATGATGAATGGTATGATGAAGATGAACGGTGATATGAAACCCATGGGGCATGAAATGAGTTTACAGCAGGTCGATATGAATGCTGTTATGTATCCTGAGTTGAAGAAGTCGAGTTCAAATGTTGCTGATCATTTAACTAACAAAAAAGTGTATGTATGTCCCATGCATCCTGATGTTGTTTCTGATAAGCCAGGTACCTGTCCCAAATGTGGAATGGATCTGGAGTTGACGAAAGGCATTGAGGGAAAACAATTAGAGCATGACCACAATCATACAGGGAAGGGCGATTTACTAACCTTAAACTATAACATGTTGCAATCGGTAGAGGTCACAACGCTTCCTAATGGGCCCTGGAAAGATCTAAGTTTTGAGTTGACTGGTAATATGAACCGTTACGTATGGACTTTGAATAATAAGACGGTTTCGGAATCAGATAAAATTTTGATCAAACGTGGAGAAAATGTTCGAATTAAACTCTATAATAATTCTATGATGCGACACCCTATGCATCTCCATGGACATGATTTTCGATTGGTCAATCAATATGGTGAGCGTTCGCCTCTTAAAAATGTGGTGGATATTATGCCTATGGAAACATTGACACTGGAGTTTGCAGCAACTGAGGACGGAGATTGGTTTTTTCATTGCCACATTCTTTACCATATGATGAGTGGTATGGGGAGGATATTTACGTATGAAAATTCTGAACCAAATCCAGAAATTCATGATCCAGTAAAAGCCTATAAGATGGTACAAATGGATGATCGTATGTTTACTTTATCTGGTGAAGCTAGTGTACAGAGTAATGGTACTGAGGGATTGGTTACTTATTCAAACACACGTTGGCAGATTTCTCAAATGTGGAATGTGGGTTATAAAGCTTCCCAGGGATACGAGAGCGAAACAACGGTGGGACGGTTCATTGATAAAATGCAGTATCTGATGCCTTATGTTGGTTTTGATTATCATTATAAAAAACTAACTGGTCATGAAAAAAACTTGTTTGGGGATCCTGAACGTAATATGTTTGGTCAGAAGGCGAACAAAAGTAATCGTAAAGTTCCTGTATTCGGTGTTGCTTATACTTTACCTTGGTTGGTGATAGCTGATATGCGCGTGGATACTAATGGTAAACTACGTTTTCAATTGGGAAGGGAAGATATTCCGTTAACTCCACGTCTAAGAATGAATTGGATGGTTAATACGGATAAAGAATATACTGTTGGTTCTCGTTATGTATGGACAAAATACATTTCATTGGGAGCTCACTATGATAGTGATATGGGTTTGGGAGCTGGTGTGGTGTTTACTTACTGATGAGGAAGACTATTCCTATTACATAAAAAAGGTCTGATAAGAGTAATCAGACCTTTTTTATGTAATAACGTCAATCAGGAGATGAATTTTGTAAATTCTATTTAAATCAGATTTTAATTATCTTTTGATCGGTGTCTGAGTTGGGGAGACGGGTCTCGGTTCAACTTGTTTGATTTGTTCCTTTACTTCAATTTGTTTTTTCATCGTTTCTGGAACGTTATCTTCAATCTCTTTGTCTATATTTTTTAATATTTTTTCTTTCGGTTTTCCTTCTTTGCTTTCAGCTTGCGGTGCTTTTATTTCTTCTTTGGCAACTGATCGTTTTCGATTGAGTAAGTCTTGTTTTGACTTTGGTCTGTCTTCTGGTTTCCAAATAAATCCTGGAAGGAATTCTTTTTCTTGTGTTAGCTGGGCAATTGGGTAAACTTTGCCATCTACCTTTCGTATGGAAACATATTCTTTTAATTTATTATTTTCCATGTAAATCTTAATACGACTACTTCTGTCGTGGAATAACTCTGTGGCGACATTGGTTTCTTCATTAACGACATAGATGATATTTTCGGCATTTCCATCAACAAACATGCGCTCTAAACTATTTTTATCAAAGAATCCTGTTATTTTACGGCCTTTTAATTGGTTATATTTGACAGAATCTAATGTAGCATTTACCATGAAAGCATTGCCTACAATCAAGGTGTTGTCCAATTTTTGATTGACAAATTGTAAGAAAATTGTATCTCCGGATATTTGTGATTTTTCGGCCCAAATCATTGGTTTTCCCATTAATCTGAACATGGAATCTGCCATGCCATAATAAACTGAATCTGCAACAGCTTGAAAATCTGATTTAAACATCCGTACATTATGATATGCTTTTACAATACGGGTTTTTGCCGTGTCGGGTGGACTTGCGGACTGCCCCGTATTATTTTTTGCAGATCGTAGGGCTTTATTAAAGATTTGATCACTATAATCTGCTTTTGGGACGACTGCATTTTTTCTTAGTAGACTATCTGCTTTGCTGTTTTTTTCTAACTCAAATCGATTTAAATCTTTAATAACAGGTTTTGCAGGTGCCTTACTGGATGTTGAATTTTCTTTTTTAGTATTTTGTTTCGTCGATTCTTTCAGAATGGTGGATTTGTCTTTTGTATTTTTGGGGTTTACCTGTAATTTTACTTCTTTTTTTGCTAAGGTATCATCTTTCAACTGAAGTGAATCTAGACCTTCTGTAAAATTGGTACTTGTGCTATCTTCATCGTCACCATAGTCTTCATCGACTTCTACATCTAACTCTCCTCCATCACGACTTAGTTTGAAATTTTTTGGTATGTATGCGCTGCGTAGAATCATTTTCGAGAAGAGTGTATCTGCGGTCATAAAAATAGAATCCATCTGAACAGAGTCTTTTGGTAATGTTACTGCGTCTATTTTAATAGGTTTATTGCCATTTGATTGATTTTCTTCTTTGGCAACAACTTCTTCTTTTTTCTCGTTTTTATCTTTTTTCTTGATTTCTTTGTTAGATGTGTTTTTGTTTTTGGATGTAGGGTTATCTGTTGAATCTCGCTGAGTACTATCTTTTTTTACGACAGAGATGATCAAAGGTTTGTCGGTCATGGTAATGGATTCGTCGGATTGGCGGTATAATCCTTTGTTCCCGTACGCGTAAAATTTGTCTGTAGTATCAATAAAAACAACGTTGCGAATCGCTTGTCCTTCCCCTGTACGTCTGTCATAGTGTAAAGTATCACCTTTAAGCATTTTACTACCTTCGGTATATAGGTTTTTCTTGGTGAAATTGGCAACACCGGTGTTTGTATTATAATCTCCTTTTTCTGTGTATAGATTTTCGCCTTTATTTCCTTTGATATTGGTCGGGGTATAGAAGTAAGTCATACTGCTAGGCGAATTATACTTCATGGAATCGGTATATATTTTGACATTGGGTGTTCGTACCACCACTTTTTTATTAAAAAAGGCGTCTTGCGTATTTTCGAAATAAGTGGCATTGGTACTTGTGATGGTATCGGTGCCGCTTGTAATACGTCCGCCTCCGTAATAATTACCCACACTACTCCTCATATTATACTGCAAATGATTGGTAGTCAAAATGGAAGATCGACTGACCATACGGACGTTTTGCGTTAGTGTTGCATTTTGTGATGCTGCATCATAGTGAAGTTTATCGGCAAATATTTGTGTTCCGGTTGGTTGTGTTATGATGACATTGCTATAAGCTTCAAAAAATTGTCTACCAATTTCGTCTTTATGTAAGTATCCACTATCGGCTGAGAGTGTCGATCCTTTATGCTCAAATACTGGTCGATAAAACATTGCATTATTAGACATACCAGTGATCATGTTTGAGGACGACAATAAACGGAGTTCATCTTGCTGTTGTGCAGATGCTAGCATGAGGCCGAGGGCCATAAATATAAAGGACAGAAAGTATTGTTTCACAGAGACAAAAATATGTATTTTAATTGAACTTGTTGATTAATGGTAATTTTTCATTTAAACAAATATATGCTCAATAAATATACATTATCTTTGATATATGAATTTGCTGGAAAGATTAACATTTTTTATCAAGGATAACAGTCTTTTTGAGGCTCATGATAAGATCTTGTTAACAGTGAGCGGTGGACG
Source organism: Sphingobacterium sp. UBA6320 (assembly GCF_002440335.1). Classification (NCBI taxonomy): domain Bacteria; kingdom Pseudomonadati; phylum Bacteroidota; class Sphingobacteriia; order Sphingobacteriales; family Sphingobacteriaceae; genus Sphingobacterium; species Sphingobacterium sp. UBA6320. The sequence goes on from NZ_DJTA01000019.1 coordinate 176,178, forward strand.
CGATTCGATGCTTTTGACCTTTTTATTGACAAAGGCCGGTTATCAGATAGCTATTGCTCATTGTAATTTTGGATTACGTGGTGCAGAATCTGATCTGGATGAGTGCCTGGTCCGGGATTTTGCTGAAGCACATGGTATCCCTTTTTATGTTAAGCATTTCGATACAGAACAGGTGGCTTCAGAGAGAGGAATCTCTATACAGATGGCTGCCCGTGAACTGCGTTATTCTTGGTTTGAGGAATTAAGAGAAGCTTTAAGTTTTGACAAGATAGCTGTTGCACAGCACTTGAATGATCATATAGAAACAGTACTCCTAAACCTCTCCCGTGGAACAGGTCTTCAAGGTCTGCAGGGAATTCAGGCAAAACGTGACCGGTTGATTCGTCCTTTACTGTTTCTTAAAGCTGAGGAGGTTTTGCATTATGTTCAGGAATACCAAATCCCATATCGTGATGATCAATCAAATTTTTCAACGAAATATGCTCGTAACAAAGTACGTATCGATATTATTCCTCAATTTAAGAAAATACAGCCTGATTTTGAGCGGGTATTTGAGCAGAACATCGCTCATTTTAAGGAAAGCTATACGTTACTGCAGCAGTTTATTGCTCCTCTGCGGGATTCTATTTTTTCTAAAGAACATGATGAATGGATTATCGAAAAAGAAGTGCTTCGCAAACATATAACGGATTTGCCTCTGCTATATGAACTGTTTTCCCCATTTTGTTTTAGTAAAAATGTATTGGCAGATCTTCAAACTTGTTTTGATAAAGAATCTGGTCGACTTTTTCAGTCGGAGTGCTATGATTTATTATTAGATCGCGATTTTTTGATCATTCGTGAAAAGGAGTATAAGCAGGATGATGAAACTGTTATTACTTCAGAAACTAAATCTGTATCTTGGAGGAATTATAATGTCACATGTGATTATAGTTTTGATTTGTCTATAGTACCAGATAAGCAGATGGCAAAAATAGATGCCGAATTGTTGGTTTTTCCATTGACATTGCGTGCTTGGAAAATTGGTGATTTTTTCTATCCTTTGGGAATGACGGGAAGAAAGAAGTTGAGTGATCTTTTTACAAATTATAAGGTGAATGTTTTTGAGAAGGAAAATATTCCGATTTTAGTAAATGGTAACGGGGATATCATCTGGGTAGCGACTTATCAACTCGATAATCGATATAAAATAAGTGGAAATACTAAAAAAGTGTTTGTTTTAATTTGTAAATAGTATGATGAAAGAGGGACTTCTATATACTGAGAACCAATATTTGGGACGAGACCGCGTGTGGATAAGTGTGCGTTTGGTTCTTGCTTTGTTTTGTTTTACAGCAGTGTATCTCAATATTGATCAATTACTTTCTAGCCAATTATTTATGCTTGTTGGTATCGCGATCATTATTACATCTGTGGTTATGATGTATCTTTTATTGTACCGTATTGAGGTATTTGAGGGTAAGGTCATGTTAAGCGGATTATGGACAACTCGCTTGGTTAAAATCGAATTAAGTTCAATTGTCAAGATTGAAAAGAAGCCATTTAGTAAATTTTTCTTTAATAATCCGGTATATAATCTTCATATCAATGGGAAGATCAAATTTTATGCAGGTGGTAAAGATGCTGTTTGGCTTACGGACAAGGATGGTCTGGTATATGTGATCGGTACGCAACGTCAAGATGAACTATTTCGCGCTATCGAACAAGCAAAGTCTTGTACTTAGAAATACTTAAAAATTGTTAAATCAAAATATACTGACATTTGTAAGACAAGTGATTTAAAAGAGTTTCATTATTTTTGATAAAATGACAACGAATATAAAGTTATGGCAGGATTATTAAAATTTTTATTGATTGCTTTCGCTGTATGGTATTTAGTTAAATTCTTAATACGATTATTATTACCATTTGCGATGCGTAAGGCTGCGGAAAAGCTTATGAAAAAAGCGCAGCAGCAAGGTGGCTCTACTTATACCAATGGAGGGGGGTCTTTCCATTATGAGACATTTGGTCAAGGTGATAACCGCTCACAATCGGCACCAAAAAACGATGGACGTATTTCGGTAGATTATGTTCCTCCTAAACAGGAACATAAAAGAAAAGTGGCTGACGATGCTGGTGAATTTGTAGATTTTGAGGAAATAAAATAAATGACTTCCTGTTCAAAATAGCGTATCTTTGTGCTATGTGGTTGCGTCAGCTTTCAGTTTTAAATTTTAAAAATTATTCAGAATCTTCTTTAGAATTCTTGCCAGAGGTAAATGCTTTTGCCGGGGATAATGGTGTTGGTAAGACAAATCTGTTGGATGCTATCCACTATCTTTCTTTGTGTAAAAGTTATTTTAATCCCATTGACTCGCAACATATCAAACAGGGCCAAGATTGGTTTATGTTGCAGGGGTCTTTTGAAAAGGATCAGCTTCATGATGTGATCTCCTGTAGCATCAAACGTAATCAAAAGAAACAGTTCAAGAAGAATAAAAAAGATTATCCTAGATTGGCTGATCATATCGGTCAATTTCCTTTAGTGATGATTTCTCCTAATGACAGTATGATTATTACGGATGGTAGTGAAGAACGCCGTAAATTTATTGATAATGTCATTTCTCAGACTGATAATAAATACCTGGATACACTTATCATTTATAATAAGATCATTGCCCAACGTAATATGCTGTTGAAGCAGGCTAAGCAAAGTGGTGTATTGGATTTGGGGCTTGTTGAGGTTTTAAATATGCAACTTGAAGAAGTTGGTACAGTAATATATGATAAACGTGTTGCTTTTATGACTGAATTTCAGCCGGAGTTTGATCGTCATTATCTATATCTTACTGAGAATGCTGAGACTGTTCAGCTTGTCTATGAGTCTCCTTTAATGGAGGATTCGTTTTTGAATATTTTAGAGAAAAATCTTGATCGGGATCGCGCGTTGGAGAGAACTTCGGTTGGTATCCATAAAGATGATTTGATTTTTACGATTCACGGAGGCATGCCTTTGAAAAAATTTGGGTCTCAAGGACAACAAAAATCTTTTTTAATCGCATTAAAACTAGCCCAATATTCTTTCTTTCAACAAAAGAAAGGGTTTAAACCTCTTTTGCTTTTGGATGATATCTTTGATAAATTGGATGATAAGCGTACCCACAAGTTGATGCAGATGGTTTCGGATGATGAATTTGGTCAAATTTTTCTGACAGATACAGATGCAAAAAGAATTAAGCGAATTTTTGATGCGATTGCTAGTCCAGTACGTATCTTTGACATAGCAGGAGGTGAAGTTTATGTATGATAAGAAGTATAAAGGTGCATTGGAATATATTCGTTCAAGTGATGATATCACCATAAAGGAAGCTATTGAACGTCTTCTTGATGCATACAAATTAAAACGTAAATTTGAGGAAACTTCTATTTTGGCAGTGTGGCCGACATTGATTGGTAAAGCTATTGCTAACCGTACAAAGCAAATTTATATCAAAGATAAAAAGCTATTTGTGAAAGTCGAATCTGCAGTTATTAAAAATGAACTGGTTTTAATGCGTAAACAGATACTCGGGCGTGTCAATGAGCATGTGGGCCGTGTTATTGTCGAGGAGCTAGTGGTCCTATAATTTAATTTGAAATGATTATCTTCAATAGATGAATACATTTTTTGAATCCCAAATCATTCAACTTTTTGATATTTCTCCAAAGAACCTAACACCTATATTATCTTCTTTCTTGGAAGAAAATCTCTCAAAAGGCACCTATTTTTTAGAACAGTATAATCGTTGTGAGCGATTGAGTTTTATTCAATCTGGGATCGTAAGGGTTTTTAAAGAAACGGCCTCAGGCGAGGTTACACAATGGATAGGACAGGAGGGGTACTTTGTTACGGATCTATCTTCATTTCTTTTTGATCAACCTGCGCGTTGGAGCATCCAGATGTTGACAGATACTAAATTGCTTTCCATTTCTAAAAAGGATTATCTTCAATTTGAAACACATATACCTGACTGGAATCGTTTAGAGAAGCGATTTATTGCCAAGTGTTTTTTACAATTAGAAGATCGTATTTATAATTTTATAGCTCATACGGCTGAAGAACGTTACCATTTGTATTTTGAACAGAATAAAGCGCTGTTTAATCGTGTTCCTCTTCAATATATAGCTTCTGTATTGGGTATGTCTCCTGAAACTTTGAGTCGTATTAGAGCGAAGATAAATTCTTGATAAAAGTCAAGGGCATGGTTGTTTGAATATACTAGTTTTGGTATATGAAAGCACATATCGAAAATTCAATCACTATTAAAGCTTCAATCGAATCGGTTTGGATCGTATTGTCTGATTTTAATAAATATCCGGACTGGAGTCCTACAATAAAGCAGTTTTTTTCTATTCCAAGTGTTGGACAAAGATCTAAGGTTAGATTAGAACAGTCTAAGGGGCCCAGTATGACTATGAATCCTCTGTTTCTAAACATTACTCCTTTGAAGGAACTTCGTTGGAAGGGTAGTCTTATTGTACCAGGATTGTTTGATGGTGAACATTATTTTATACTCGAGAAAAAATCTGATCATGAAACAGTCTTGACTCAAGGAGAATACTTTTCGGGAGTGTTGATTTATTTTTTTCGAAAGATGATCTATGGTGTAATCTACAATGATTTTAAGTCTTTTAATGTGGCTTTAAAAGAACAGGTGGAGAATAGGAATATCTTATAGATATTCCTCTAAATTTCCTTTACCAGCTCTGATGATTTCAAATTCACCTTCTGTCAGATCTACAACTGTTGAGGCAACATTATCACCGTAACCGCCATCAATAACTAAATCGACCAAGTTTTCATATTTTTCGTGAATGAGTTCAGGATCTGTCGAATATTCTAAAATGTCGTCTTCATCACGAATGGAGGCTGTGACAATGGGGTTGCCCAGTACACGAACTATTTCACGTACGATATTATTATCAGGAACCCGGATACCTACAGTTTTCTTTTTTGAACTTAATAATTTTGGAACTTGGCTACTGGCATTGAATATAAAAGTGAATGGTCCAGGTAGAGCTTTTTTTAATACCCTAAAGACTGTTGTATCGAAAGGTTTGGTATATAGTGATATATCTGTCAGGTCATAGCAAATAAAGGATAGATTGGCCTTGTCTGCTTTTAACCCTCGAATCTCACAAACTTTTTCAATAGCTTTCTGATTCGTAATGTCGCATCCGATGCCGTAAACCGTATCGGTGGGGTAGATGATAACTCCACCTTTTTTTAGAATATCAACTACTTGTTGTATTGATTTCTCATTTGGATTATTATCGTATATTCGGACTAACATAAGATTTTGATATATTGCTAAATTACAAATTATTTGTAGATAAAAGAAAAGCGGCCAAAACTGAATGGGTTTTGACCGCTTTTTATGTGTTTGCTATTGATTAAAATTCTGCGTTGTTTGGCGTGCGCGGAAATGGGATGACATCTCTAATATTGGTCATACCTGTTACGAATAATACTAAACGCTCAAATCCTAATCCAAATCCTGAGTGAGGTGCCGAACCATAACGACGTGTATCTAAAAACCATTCCATTTCTTCTGCTGGGATATTAACTTCAGCCATTCTGGTTAATAACTTGTCCAGATTTTCTTCACGTTGGGATCCGCCTACCATCTCACCGATACCAGGGAAAAGTATATCCATAGCACGTACTGTTTTGTGCCCGTTGGCATCAATATCATTTTGCTTCATATAAAATGATTTGATCTCCGCTGGATAATCAATGAGTATGACTGGTTTTTTATAGTGTTTCTCAACTAAATAACGTTCGTGCTCGGATTGTAAATCAGCTCCCCATTCGTCAATTAAGTATTTGAATTGCTTCTTTTGATTTGGTTTGCTACGTTTTAATATATCAATGGCTTCTGTATAGGTTACACGTTCGAAATCATTGTTGAGGACAAATGTTAATTTGTCGATTAGATTTAGCTCTGCTCTTTCTGCAGCAGGTTTATTTTTTTCTTCTTCTAATAAACGTGTTTTTAAGAATTCAATTTCTTCGGGGCATGTATCCAGTGCATATTTGATCACATATTTGAGCAAATCTTCTGCAAGATCCATGTTATCTTCTAATTCGTAAAACGCCATCTCTGGTTCAATCATCCAGAATTCTGCTAAGTGACGTGTCGTATTTGAATTTTCAGCACGAAATGTTGGTCCAAATGTATAGATGTTGCCGAATGCCATTGCAGCTAGTTCACCTTCTAATTGTCCAGAAACTGTTAAGTTTGTTGATTTTCCGAAAAAATCTTCTTTAAAGTCAATGTCACCACTTTCTGTACGAGGAAGATTATTGAGATCTAGTGCTGTCACACGGAACATTTCTCCTGCACCTTCGGCATCAGATCCTGTGATAATTGGAGTATGCATATATACAAAATCTTTATCATTGAAAAACTTGTGTACTGCAAATGCCAAGGCGTTACGAACTTTAAATACGGCATTAAAAGTTGTTGTGCGAAAACGTAAATGAGCGATTTCACGTAAAAACTCTAAACTGTGCTTTTTGGGTTGTAAAGGATATTTTTCAGCATCTGAATCACCTAAAATCGTCAATTCGTTTACTTTGATCTCAACTTTTTGACCTTTACCTTGTGATTCAACTAAATTTCCCTTTACACGTAATGCAGCACCAGTTGTGATTCTTTTTAACAAAGCTTCTGGTGTGTTTTCAAAATCAACTACTGCTTGGATATTGTGAACGGAAGATCCATCATTAATTGCTATAAATTGATTGTTACGGAAAGTTTTAACCCAACCTTTAACAATAACTTCATGCCCAAAATCAGTGGCATTTAATAATTCTTTTATACGAGTATGTTCCATTTTTATTGTAGCATTTCAAATAAGGTCTAAATATCAGATCAGGATCTTATTTTTTTATACGAGATTCAAAAATAGCGTATAATTTATAAAAATCAGTGATTTATTTAGAAATTGTATGTATTTATTCAATTAAAAAAGCCTCTGAAAATTTCCAGAGGCTTTTGATATTGTTTTTAAAGGGAAATTAACCTTTTAATACTTTTGTTACTAATTCAGCAGCTTCATGTAATTGAATTGCAGAATAAACTTGTAAGCCTGAATCATCAATTAGTTTTTTTGCTTCAGCAGCATTAGTACCTTGAAGACGTACGATAATTGGTACAGGGATATTACCGATTTCATTGTAAGCATCAATTACACCTTGTGCTACACGGTCACAACGAACGATACCACCGAAAATGTTAATTAAGATTGCTTTTACATTTGGATCTGATAAAATAATATTAAAACCAGCTTTTACAGTTTCAGCATTTGCAGTACCACCTACATCTAAGAAGTTTGCAGGCTCACCACCAGCAATTTTGATGATGTCCATGGTTGCCATTGCAAGACCGGCACCATTTACCATACAACCTACGTTACCATCAAGTTTTACGTAGTTTAAGTTAGATTTACCAGCTTCGACTTCTGTAGGATCTTCTTCAGTTACATCGCGTAATGCTGCATAATCTGGGTGACGGTATAATGCGTTTTCATCTAAATCTACTTTCGCATCTACAGCTAAGATTTTATCGTCAGATGTTTTTAATACAGGGTTGATTTCGAACATCGAAGAATCTGTTGAATCGTATGCTTTGTATAAAGCAGCAACGAACTTCACCATTTCTTTGTGTGCAGCACCTGTTAAACCTAAGTTGAAAGCAATTTTACGTGCTTGGAAACCTTGTAAACCAACTTTAGGGTCGATTTCTTCTTTGAAGATTAAGTTTGGAGTTTTCTCTGCTACTTCTTCAATATCCATTCCACCTTCTGTAGAATACATAATGATATTACGACCTTTTGTACGGTCTAATAACACAGATACATAAAATTCTTTAGTTTCACTTTCACCAGGATAGTAAACATCTTGAGCAACTAATACTTTATTTACTTTTTTACCTTCAGCACCAGTTTGAGGAGTTACTAATTGCATACCGATGATATCTGTAGCACGTTGTGATACTTCTTCTAGGTTTTTAGCTAATTTAACGCCACCACCTTTACCGCGACCACCAGCATGAATTTGAGCCTTGATTACAACCCAGTCCGAATTGTATTCTTCTTTCAATTTTTTAGCAGCTTCTACAGCTTGCTCTGGAGTTTCAGCAACAATACCTTCTTGTACTCTTACGCCAAAACTTTTAAGTATTTCTTTTCCTTGATATTCGTGAATGTTCATTGCAAAAATGTTTGTGTTGTAAAAGTATTATTTTTTAAGTGAATGGTCAAGTTCTGGAGCATAAATTTAGCTTAAATTGACTTTTATTATATACTAATTGGCGGATATGGAGTTAAAAGGTCTTGATTTATTCAAAGGGTTTGTTCGTAAAAAATATTTAACTTTGTCATATGATGTTACAAGCCAAAAGTATTTTCAAATCATATGGTCCTTTGCCTATTTTAAAAGGTGTGGATATCGAAGTTGCAAAAGGTGAAATCGTGAGTATTGTTGGCGCCTCTGGGGCTGGAAAAAGTACGCTTCTTCACATTATCGGGACTTTGGATTTGGCTGATAAAGGTGAATTGTATATTAATGGGACTAATATTAGTGGTCTGAGCGCAAAAAAACTCAGTGCATTTCGCAATGAACACATCGGTTTTGTGTTTCAGTTTCATCATTTACTACCTGAATTTACGGCATTAGAGAATGTATGTATACCTGCTTTTATCAAAGGTGTAGGACGTAAAGAGGCAGAGATTCGTGCCATGGAGATATTGGATTTGCTTGGTGTAGCACATCGTGCCAGCCATAAACCTACACATATGTCCGGAGGAGAACAACAGCGGGTGTCGGTTGCGCGTGCGCTGATTAATAATCCATTTATTATCCTTGCTGATGAACCTTCTGGTAATTTGGATTCGGAAAATGCTACGGCACTACATCAATTGTTTTTTGATCTTAGAGATAAATTTCAACAAACTTTTGTTATCGTTACTCATAATGAGGAGTTGGCTCGTATCTCTGATCGCACCATTCATATGCGCGACGGGAATGTGATTGCATTATAATATATGTTGAGCATCATGAATACTGTTGGCATACTTTTACGTGGTATCTCGTGTTTATGATAGCTTCAACGTTTTTAAAATCGAGTGAAACGGGCTCAATAATATCTACATAGCTAACACTCATTAATTAAATAATTATTCTGATGAAGAAAAGAATACTGATAACCTTTGGTACTAGAGCGTTAGGACAGCGTATTGCTAAGCTATTAGAGCATGAATTTGATGTTTTTTTTGCGAGTTCGGAAGAAATTCCATCGCTGTTATTAAATTCTGGAAAATATTTTAAAATTCCAGCTGGGCTAATGCCGACATATGCGCATGAAGTACTAAAAATAAGTTTAGACCAACATATTGATTACGTTTTGCCTTTGGGGAGTTATGAATTTGAACCTTTATCTGAGGCTAAAGTTTTATTTGAAGAATATGATATTAAAGTAATTGTACCCTCGCATGATGTATTGCAAGACTACTTTGTAATTGAGAATCCGAGCAAAGAATTGTCTTTGGTTTTATTAATTGCTGGTAAATCTTTACTTAATGATTTTGAAACGGTTGATTCATCCATGGACGGTTTGTTTATTATTTCTGACTCGGGCGATGATTTCGCTCTGTGTGCTGTGGCAAAAGATTAATTTTTATGTTAAAATATCAGGACTTTCCTTCAGATAAAAAAGTTTTTATTTTTGAATTGGATGACGTTATTTATCCAAAGCGAGATTATGTATTACAGGTGTATTATCTCTTTGCTAACTTTTTGGAGTTTACGGAGACTTTTCCGCCTCAAGCTGATTTGGTTTCTTTCTTTAAAGATCATTTGGAGCATCAGGGTGAAGAGCTAATTTTTGAGCATGCGGCAGATAATTTTCATTTTGATCTGAAGTATAAAGAGCATTTTGAGCGACTATTTGTCAACGCGGTACTACCAGTTAAATTATTGATGAAGGAAGGTATCATAGAATTGTTGAACGCTATTGTTAATGATGGTAAACAGATTTGTATTTTGACAAAAGGTAATCCGTTAATGCAATTGAATAAAATAAAGCATATTGAATGGGGTGCATTGGCTTCTAAATTAAGGGTATATTTTGTCGATGAGTTGCAGTTTCGTAATCTGGAACCCTTGGATTTTATCGCTGAAGAACTTCAAATAGCTAAAAGTGAATTTGTACATATTGATCGGTAGTTTTTCGATTTAGCTATTGATAGTCAATTGTTTATAATTTGCATTTAAATCTGTTTTTTCTTAAATAAAACTCTTATTCTAAAAATATGCTAAAAAATGTTATATTTATCGGAATGTAAATTTAGTGAGATTCGACTATGAGTATGCAAGGGGATAAACCAACCACAATCAAAGAAATAGCTAAGAAGCTAAAAATTTCGCCATCTACTGTATCTCGAGCATTGAATGATCATCCAAGTATTGGGTTGGTGACGACCATGCGTGTGAAAAAAGTGGCTGAGGAATTGAATTACGAGCCAAATCAAACGGCTATATTTTTTAAGCAACGAAAAACGTTTACGATCGGTGTTTTATTACCAAGCCTTTCTGAACCATTCTTTTCTTCTGCAATTAGTGAAATTGAAAATGTGTCTAATGATCGTAAGTATACCGTAATCATGGGCCAATCATTGGATGATGCTGAAAGGGAAGAAAGGATATTGAAAACATTTAAGAGTCATCGTGTTGACGGGGTTTTGATGTCAGTAGGAAAGAATACAACAAACTTAGAGTTTCTAGAGAAATTAGAAAACTCTGGAACTCCTATTGTATTTTTTGACTGCGTTCCTGATATTCCTAAAATCAATAAAGTGGAGAGTGATCTTGCAACTGGTATGAATGAGGCAATTGATGCTTTTGTTGCTCGAGGTCATGTTAAAATAGCACTTATCAATGGCCCCCAATTGCTTCCTGCAAGTGAAGAGCGCAAAAATTCTTTCTTGTCTGCATTAAAGCGTAATGGTTTGGATTATGATGAAAAATATATTGTAAATACAGATCTGACTACTGAAGGGAATGAGGCGGCTATGGAAAAACTGTATGCTCTACCGGAAAGGCCAACTGCTGTTGTTTCTTTCAATGATTTTGTGACCTTGGATGTTATGAAGGCAGCTCGAAACAGGGGACTGGTTTTAAATCATGATATTCATTTTATTAGCTATGCTAATTATCCTTTATGGAAATATATGGAAAATCCTCCAATGGGTTGTATCGAACAATTTCCAGGAAATCAAGCCAAAAAGGCTGCAGAGATTTTATTTGAGAAAATAAATAATGCAGACTTGGCTCCACAACAGATTGTTTTCAAATCAAGATTGATTATGTAATCCTTCTTTTTTAATATAAAATAGAAAGAGCTTATCATATGATAAGCTCTTTCTATTTTATATTAATCGTGTTGATGTTATAAATGAATCACTTCGTCATAAGCATCAGCACAAGCTTCCATGATCGCTTCACTCATTGTAGGGTGAGGATGGATCGCTTTAATCATTTCATGACCAGTTGTTTCTAATTTTCTTGCTACCACAATTTCGGCAATCATTTCAGTAACATTTGCACCAATCATATGGGCTCCTAAGAATTCACCGTATTTTGCATCAAATATAACTTTTACAAAACCATCTTTCGCTCCAGAAGCTGACGCTTTGCCAGAGGCTGAGAAAGGGAATTTACCAACTTTAATATCGTAACCAGCTTCTTTTGCTGCTTTCTCTGTATAGCCTACAGAGGCAATTTCAGGAGAACAGTAAGTACATCCTGGAATGTTGTTATAATCGATTGGTTCTACATGAAGACCTTTGATCGCTTCTATACATAAAATTCCTTCTGCTGATGCTACGTGCGCCAACGCTTGTCCTTTTACAATATCACCGATAGCATAGACACCATCAATGTTTGTTTTATAATAATCGTCAACCACAACGCGACCACGATCTGTATTTACTCCAACTTCTTCAAGACCTAAATTTTCAATATTTGGCATGATACCTACTGCTGATAGGACTACTTCAGCTTCGATCACTTCCATACCTTTTGCAGACTTGATATTTACTTTGCTTAAAGTACCTGATGTATCAACAGACTGTACTTCGGATGAAGTTAAAATGTTAATGCCTTGTTTCTTTAAGCTTTTTTCTAATTGCTTTGATATTTCTTCATCTTCAACTGGAACAATTCTGTCCATGAATTCTACAACTGTTACTTTCGTGCCAATGGCATTATAGAAATATGCAAATTCGATTCCGATAGCTCCAGAGCCAACGATAACAAGAGATTTTGGTTGTTTTGGAAGAACTAGTGCTTGTCTATATCCGATAATTTTTTTACCATCCTGAGGCAGGTTAGGTAATTCACGTGAACGTGCTCCAGTCGCTAAAATCGTGTGTTTGGCTGTGTATTCTTTTGATGAACCATCTGCAGCTTTTACATCGATTTTACCACCTTTTTTGATCTTTGCAGTACCATTGATGACGTCAATTTTATTCTTCTTCATTAAGAATTGAATACCTTTGCTCATTCCATCAGCTACGCCACGACTTCTTTTAATAATTGCATCAAAGTCAGGCTCACCGCCTTGTACATTGATACCATATTCAGCAGCATGATTTAAATATTCAAAAACTTGTGCACTTTTTAATAGAGCTTTAGTTGGTATACAGCCCCAATTTAGACAAATACCTCCTAAAGATTCGCGCTCGATGATAGCAGTTTTGAAACCTAATTGTGAGGCTCTAATGGCAGCAACATATCCACCAGGACCACTACCAATTACAATGATGTCGTAATTCATAAAATAATTATTGTGTAGTTGAATGCTCAATCTATTTTGAATTTCAAGATATTCAAAATAGCAAAGCTTGTTTCAAAAGTACGCATTTTTTCTGAATGTTATAAATTACATCGACATTAAATTGGCAGATTCTAATAAACAAATGCGATAAAAATTTTAATTATGTCAAAGGAGGGTCAAACCATTAATTATAAAATATTCATCTCATTAAATAATTCTATTTTTGAGATTAGACATTTTTAAATCAAGTTTTTATGCTCCGTATTTTTAGACAAATTGCACTTTGGGAAGCGATTTCAACTATTTGTTTGTTTTTTTTGGCTATGCCACTGAAATACTTTTTTGAAACTCCTGAAGCGGTAAAGATCGCTGGTTCAATTCATGGATTTTTTGTGGTTATTTTTGTCATTATGTTGATTATGTGTACCGTGGAGTATAAATGGAATTGGAGACGTCCATTGGTTTATTTATTAGCTTCCCTGATCCCCATAGTAGGTTTTTGGGTGGAGCTGGATGTGAAAAAGATAATAACAGGTCAAAAGAAATAAATCATAAAAAAAGGATGATTTAACTGTCATCCTTTTTTATTTTATCAATACCTACGTAAGCATAAGTAATTTCTGTCCGTCCGTGTGGGGTCGGTACTCCCTCCTTATTGAGATTGACGAATACTAATTTGTCAATGGAGAGTATCGTTTTTCGTGTAATTTTATTTCGGACCTCACAACGCATAGTGATCGATGTTGTTCCAAAATTAATTGCTTCTATTCCTAGTTCTATGATATCACCTTGTTGTGCGGAGCTTACAAAATTGATTTCAGAGATGTATTTTGTGACTACATATGAATTTGAAAGTTGTACGATAGCATAAATAACAGCTTCTTCGTCGATCCATCTCAGCAGTGTTCCTCCAAATAGCGAACCATTAGGATTTAAATCTTCTGGTTTTACCCATTTTCTTGTATAGAAGTTCATGTGTTTTTTTAAGCGATGTAAGAACTTAAAAAAGGGGAAAATGTTAATTTCCCCCTTTTATATTTTTTAAGCGTGAATTGCTCTATTTGCGGTTGCCGCTAAAGCAGCTTCTTTTATTGCTTCAGTGTAGGTCGGATGTGCATGGCATATGCGGCCTATATCTTCTGCTGATGCGCGGTATTCCATAGCGACTACTGCTTCTGCTATCATGTCTGCAGCTCTTGGACCAATCATATGTACTCCAATAACTTCATCAGTTTCGGCATCGGCTAATATTTTTACAAAACCATCTGTATCCATTGAAGCTTTGGCACGACCAGAAGCTTTAAATGAGAATGAACCAGTTTTGTATTTAACACCCGCTTCTTTTAATTGCTCTTCAGTTTTACCAACTGAGGCAACTTCAGGCCAAGTGTAAACAACACCAGGGATTAAATTATAGTCGATATGTGGTTTTTGACCTACAATGCGTTCTGCTACGAAGATACCTTCGTCTTCTGCTTTGTGTGCAAGCATAGCACCTTTTACAACATCTCCAATTGCATAAACACCTGGAACAATTGTTTCTAAATGATCATTTACAGTAATTTTTTTACCTCTTTCTTCAACCGTAATACCTATTTTTTCTAAACCTAGGTTTTCAGTATATGCTGTACGTCCAACGGCTACAATACAATAATCACCTTCTAAAGAAATGATTTCTCCTTTTGGATTCTCAGCTGTAACGGTAACTGTTTTACCTTTTGCAGTAGCACCTGTTACTTTGTGACCAGTATAGAATTCCATTCCTACAGATTTTTTCAAAACACGTTGTAATTCTTTGCCTAAGCCACCATCCATTGTACCGATGATCGACTTTGCAAATTCCACAACGGAAACTTTAGAACCTAGACGAGCGTAAACAGAACCTAATTCAAGCCCAATTACACCACCTCCAATAACGATTAAGTGCTTAGGGATCTCTGTCAAATTTAACGCTTCTGTAGAAGTAATAATTCTCTTTTTATCTACTGGTAAGAATGGTAAAGAGGTCGGTTTTGAACCTGTTGCAATAATTACATTTTTACCTGTGATTTGCTCAGAAGTACCGTCTTCTTTTGTGATTTTAATGGTGTTTTTATCTACAAATGAACCAGTTCCTTGAAAGCTTTCAACTTTGTTCTTTTTAAAAAGATATGTAATACCTGCGGTATTTTGGTTGATAACATCATCTTTGCGAGCAATCATTTTTTTCATATCAACCTTTAAATTACTTAAGCTGATACCATGTGCTTCGAAGGAATGTGCAGCATTGTGGTAATGTTCTGATGAATCTAACAAAGCTTTTGAAGGGATACAGCCTACATTTAAACAAGTTCCTCCAAAAGTGCTATACTTCTCAATGACAGCAGTTTTTAACCCTAATTGTGCACAACGGATTGCTGCTACATATCCGCCTGGTCCACTTCCAATTACTATTACGTCGTATTGCATCGATTACGTTTTAAATGTTTCAGCAAATTTAGTTATAATTAACTTTATAGGAAACCTATTTTTGTTAAAATCATGTATAAATTTGAAATAAAGACCTGTTGTTAATTTCATTAAAAATGTAAGGTCATAAAAAAGGCACCCCATGTTTTAGGAATGCCTTTAAAGTCATATTTCTTATTGATTATTCTGCAACAATTTTTCCTTGCATTACACCATAGTGTCCAGGGAAGCTACAGATGAAATCATAATTTCCTTTTTCCAATGTAAAAGTAATTTTGTCTGTTTCACCAGGTCCTAATAATTTTGTGTGTGCAATTACAGAGGAAAGAGCCGATTTTGGTACATATTCATCCGCTTTTGCTCCAGCAGCTTCACCACCAAATGTAGCTAGATCAGTTCCTGGTTTTAAGATAACGACATTATGCCCCATCGATTCTTTAGGCATTGATCCTACATTTTTAAATGTTAATTCTACAGGTTCTCCTGCTTTAACGCGGAATAAATTTTTGTCAAATTTCATTGCATCATTTCCTTCTAATGCTAGTGTGTTAGAAAGTTCAACATTTTCAATTCCAGGGATCGTTTCTGCTACTGTGGCATCTGCAGGCGTTTGCTCAGTTGTTGCACTGTTTTCTTTTGTTGTTGAATTGCCTCCGCAAGAAGCAAAAGATATTGCTAAAGCAATGGCTGGTAAAACAAATAATTTTTTCATTATGTTATTATATTTTTTACTAAAAATAGGCAAAATATTGCTTTTAATTGTTTCTTTTGCGTAATAATTTTTCAATCATGGCATGTAGATGGTTTGGATCAAATGGTTTTCCGATCACTTTGTTTGCTCCTGCCTCAAGCGCTTCTTGTTGTTCTGCTTCTAATACGGATGCTGAAATTGATATAATGAGAATATTAGCGATATCAGGATTACTATGCGCTCGTATCCTTCTAATCGTTTCAAAACCACTCATAATAGGCATATGAGAATCCATGAAAATAATATCGAATGTTTTCTCTTCCACTTTTTCTAATGCTATTTTCCCATTACTTGCCGTTTCAATCTGACAATTCCAAGTTCTTAGAATATTGGCTAACATGAAACTGTTTAGTTCATTATCTTCAGCAACTAAAATTTTTAAATTGTCAAAACTGCTTAATTCTGAATATAATATCTTTTCGGGTTTCGTTTTTTTGACCGCTGTTGTTCGATCGAACCAACATTCAAAAGTAAATGTGCTACCTTTTCCATATTCGCTCGAAGCGATGACTTTTCCTCCAAGTAATGTAGCGAGCTTTTTTACAATGGCTAATCCTAGTCCTGTTCCACCAAATTTTTTGGTTATACCGTCTTCTCCCTGTTCAAAGGCAAAAAATATTTTTTCCAATGATTGCTCTGGTATCCCTATACCTGTATCAATGACGATAAACTGTAGATATAATTTGGATGTATTGCTATCAATAAGATTAATGCATAGATCAATACGACCATGGGCAGTGAACTTGAAACTGTTTGATATAAAATTCGTAAGAATTTGTTTAAGTCTCAGAGGATCCGCTAAGAAGAAACTATCGATTTTATCATCTATTTTGATAGAGAAATTTAATCCTTTATGTATTGCTTTGTGTACAAATAGATTTTTTAAATCGTCTGTAATATCATGTACGGAGGTCGGTTCGAGTTCGAGTTTCATCATACCCGAATCAAATTTTGACAGATCTAAAATATCATTAACGATATTAAGTAAATTCAGTGACGCACTGTTTAATTTGTTGACCCAATCTTGTTGTTCTATAGATAGGGGGGAGTTTTTGAGCATTTGTGCGATACCCATTACCCCATTGATAGGAGTGCGTATTTCGTGGCTCATATTGGCTAGAAATGTTTCTTTAGATTTTCGAGCTAATTCAGCTTCTTCTTTTGCCCGTATTAATTCTTCTTTAGACTTTTCTAATGCATTATTTTTTTCTTTGATTTCATTTTGAGTCTGTACCTGCTGCACGAAAGATTTTACCTTAGCAATTGTTATTTCTGGGCTTAGTGGTTTATATAAATAATCTACAGCACCACTATTTAATCCTTGAATGAGGTACTTTTCCTCTTTAGAGATAGCTGTGACCATAATCGCAATAATGTGACTGGTCTTAGGGTTATGTTTTATGAGGGATACAAATTCAAAACCGTTGATTTCAGGCATCTGTACATCTACCAAAGCAATGTCAATATTTTGCTTATAACATAAGCGAAGAGCTTCATTAGGATCCTGGCTACTTATAATATTGATATTTTCAATATCATTTAAAAGCGCTGTTAAACTAATGATATTTTCGATTTTATCATCAACTATTAATAAGTTTATGTTTTTCATTTATTAATCAATTTAATTGATGAATGTACTTGACAATTTCTTCAGTCGTATAAATATGATGCTGGGCATTTATGTCTATTGCTGCTTGAGGCATTGTTGCAACTTCTGCAGAATCGGGATGCTGTACGATACTTATTCCCCCATTATTTTTAATCGCTAATAATCCTTTTGCTCCATCTTGATTTGCTCCAGAAAAGAGGATTGCAATACAGTTTTCTTGATAAACTTCAGAAGCCGATTCCATGGTAACATCTATGGAAGGTCTTGAGAATTGAACTGGTTCAGAATTGTCCAATGAGAGTTTGAAATCTGGTTCTATTAATAAATGATAGCCTGGAGGAGCAAAGTAAACTTTTCCCCCTTCAATTGTTTCTTTGTCCTCTGCGGATTTAATTTGTATGGCAAATGTATTTTTTAAAACATACTCAAAATTAGATTCAAATTTTGGATTTCGATGGACAATTACAACTATTGGGATTGGGAAATTTTTAGGAATTGATTTTAATAAGTTTAAGATCACCCCAAAACCTCCTGCAGACCCCCCCAATAGCAATATTTTATTTCCCTTTTTCATCAGGTTGAATTGTTTTTATCAGCGATGTGACCATTATGAATATTTTATTCATGATGTTTTCATTACGCTATTTTTTGATAAATATTGTTTTTTTTATCAATTAATTTAAATAGATGCGCACGTTTATAGTTAATCAATGATTCCTTTGAGCCCAAACATAGAAATCCTAATTTGCAAAGTGAGTCATAAAATAGATCAAATACTTTTTCTTGCAATTGGATATCAAAATATATTAAAACGTTGCGGCAAGTAATGACTTGAAACTCATTGAAAACACCATCTGTAATCAGATTATGAATTGAAAATAAGAGGTGTTTCTTTACATCATTTTGAATGGTTGCTGCGTCATACATGGCCGTATAATATTCTGATAATGAATGCTCAGCTTTTGTTTTAATAAAGTTTTCTGAATATTCTTTTAACTTCGTTAAACTATAAATGCCTTGTTTGGCTTTATCTATAACGAGATGGTTAATATCAGTGCCATATATGAAGGAACGGCTTAGTAAATTGCATTCTTTTAATAAAATAGCTAATGAGTAAACTTCTTCTCCCGTTGAACATCCTGCACTCCAAATTTTTATGTGAGGATAAGTCTCCAGGTACGGAAAGAGCTTCGTTTTTACAGCAATATAAAATTCTGGATCTCGGAACATCTCTGTGACGTTAACAGTCATTTCAGGTATAAAGTAATTCAGGAAACCTTCTTGATTTATTAAATTTGATTTTAAACCGACAAGATCCAATTTATTAAGATCCATAATTCTAGTTATTCGTCTTTTTAAAGATGCTTTTGAATATCCAGATATATCCAAACCATGAAAATTTTTAATGATTTCTATTATTTCGTCTAATTCGGTATAGTTTAGCATATTTAATTTATTTAACTAACCCAAACACGGATTAATGAAATTAATTTATCAATATCTATTGGCTTACTGACATAGTCATTAGCCCCAGCCTCGATTGCTTTTTCTTTATCACCTTTCATCGCTTTGGCTGTAATAGCAATAATTGGTAAATCAATATATTTTCTATTTTTACGAATTTGTTCAATAGCTTCGTAACCATCCATTACAGGCATCATAATGTCCATAAGGACCAGATCAATCGCATTATCTTCATTAAGGATATCTAATGCTTCTTGTCCATTGTTGGCAATTTCTACTTGAATATTATAGCTTTCAAATGCACTAGTCAATGCAAAAATATTTCTCATATCATCGTCTGCCAATAAAATAGTTTTATTTTCTAAAGTTTTTTCAAGCTTAAAATCTTTTATTTTATTTGTAATACGGCCCTTATCTTCTGGTTCCTGATTTATTTTATTTAAGAATAAGCGAACTTCATCGATGAGTCGATCATTGGATTTGGCTGATTTAAGAACCATAGCTTGTGAATGTTTCAAAATTCTGGCTGTTTGTTCAGAAGTCAATTCCATCGCGGTATTGATTATAATTGGTGTCTCTCTGTACGTTTCATCTGATTTTATTTCATCCAGTAATTCAACACCTGATTTATCTGGTAAGTTTAGATCTAAAATAATGCAGTCATATTTATTCGCTTTATTTGCTAATAATTCAAGAGCTTTGTTGGCGTCGTAAGCTTGATCAACTATTATTTTTTCTTCTTTAAGTCCATGTTTTATAAAGTCACTTTGGATGTGTTGATCTTCAATTAATAATACTTTTTTTACTGAGTTTTCAAGCATTGCTTGAATTTTTTTAAACGTTTTTTCTAATGTTTCTTCAGATACTGGCTTAGCCATAAAGCCAATTGCTCCGGCGATAATAGGTTCATTTGCCAAATATGTACCAGCAGACATCATATGTACTGGAATGGCAGATGTATTTGGATTGGCCTTTAAAGATTTAAGTACATTCCACCCATCTATTTTGGGTAGCATAATATCTAAAATGATCGCTTTTGGTTTTAGAAAAAATGCTTTTTCTAGCCCTTCTTCACCATCATGTGCTAATATGACCTCATAATGGTGCGCTTCGGCATAGTCTTTTAGTATATCGGCGAATATGAGATCATCTTCAATAATGAGTAATGTATTTGAATTTTCATCACTATGAATTGTAGATTCATTTTTACTAATTATTGGGGAAGTGGAAGTTTTTATTATTTCCCGCGGTTCTTCAATCACAATTTCTTTCATTTTTTCGATAGTTGTCGATTCATTTAACGGCAACGTAAATGTGAAAGAACTACCTGCTCCAACTTTACTTGTTAAAGAAATTTTTCCTCCTAATAATTTTGCTGTTTCTCTACAAATTGACAAACCTAATCCCGTACCACCATATTTGCGGCTTGTAGAACCATCTTCTTGTTTAAACGCTTCGAAAATTAATTTTTGTTTGTCTGCAGCGATACCAATACCTGTATCTGTCACTTTGAAAGACAGGCCGCCATCACCATCCAAGTCGATTTCCATGATTACATCTCCGTTTGCATGCGTAAATTTGAACGCATTAGAAAGTAGGTTTTTCAAAATTTGTTGTATTCGATATTCATCTGAGAAAAAGTGAATAGGGACATTGGAAGATGTTTTTATTTTAAAATTTATCTTTTTATCTTCTGCTGTATTTTTAAAAAAAACTTCAATATAATCGATTAGATCTTTCGTGTCGATATTTTCTTGAGATAACTCGACTTTACCAGACTCAATTTTTGCTAAATCAAGGAGGTCATTGATGAGATGCAAAAGATCTGTTCCTGCATTGTGAATCACATTGGAATATTTAATCTGTTCGGTTGTCAGATTTTCTTGTTTATTATCTTGTAATAATTTGGCCAAAATTAAGATACTATTTAGCGGAGTACGGAGCTCGTGGCTCATGTTGGCCATAAATTCAGACTTATAATTGGAAGCTAATTCTACTTCGCGAATTTTTAGAGCGATTTTGTCTTTAGCTTTCTCCAATTCATTATTTTGTTCTTGGAGTAATTTCGCTTTTTCATCCAATTCATTATTTGTTTGTACTAACTCTTCTTGTTGTACTCTTAGTTCCTCTTCTGAAGCTTCAAGTAAGTTGGTTTTGTAACCAAGTTCCTCATTTGTTGTTCTTAATTCCTCTTGCTGTGCTTCGAGCTCTTCCGTTTGTTGTTGTAATTCTTCATACAGCTCTGCCATTTTTGTATGTGCTTGTGCAACTGTTAAACTGATCGCAAGTATTTTGCTTACACTATTTAGATATTCGATCAGTTGTTCTTCCTTTTTGCTTTCCATTTGACAGATTAACTCGATGATGCCGATGGATTCATTTTCATATACAATAGGAATAAGATATAAGTGTGCTTCAAATTTATTGATCAAAGAAGAAGCAACGTGATATTTATCCGCATTGACATCACGAATTATCTGAAGTTTTTTGTCTTTCATGACATCACTCAATATGCCATCACCTTCTAAGATTATATTTTTTATGTTAGTCTCTGCCGGAATACCCTTTTTTGCTAAAAGATAGAAATTAGTGCTATTTTCTTTTTTTACATATACTGTACCGGCTAATGCATTAGTCGTTTTACAAATATTATTTAAACCAATAGTGGCAATCTCTTTTTCATTAAAATCACCTCTTAAATCTTCGTCTAATATATTAATGTTGTTTAAAATGGCATTATTCTGTTCGACTTCCGTTGAAAGTTTTAATAATGCAGCATTTGATTCTTTTTGATCTACAATGCTCTTTTTTAATGTCTTAAAGACATTAAGTACAACAATGAAAATATAGACCATAATAGCAAGACCAACGAATATTAAAAAGTAAGTGATAAACATGGTCTTTTCTAATTGATCTGTTGACTTTTGTATTAATTCTTTTCTTTTATCAATGAGTTCTTTAGAAATTATAGATATTTGATTTTGAATATCTGATCGCTTATTGTTAATATTTAAGACATGATACTTGTTCTTTTTACTGAGTTCAATATCACGGTCGAAATCATAAAATTCTAGCAGTGAGTTTTTTAGGTTATTTAATTTGTTGCTGTCAAAAATAAAATATGTATCTTTTTTGCTTAAGTTTTTTATACCTTCTAAGGGTAGGTTGATTTCATTGACATAGGGCATAAGTGCACTTTCTTTTTCTTCAGTATGGTATTCAAGTTTTGCATGATTAACTTTCGCAATACTGTTTTTGACTTTATCGATCAGATCAAATTTGGCTTCAGCATTCTGAATAACATCTCGTTCGTAAGTTGAGTGTTTTTCCAATTGAACAAAAAGAAAAAGGGAGGCGGATAGTATGATGAGAAATGAAAATATAATTCCAATGATAAGTTGTTGCTGAAAACGTAGCTTTTTCATTCTGGTATAGCGATTAATATGTTGAAAATGCATTAAATAGATCTCTAATTGATATTAGAGATGAGGTAATTATTATTTGTTTTTTTTACTTGCTATTTTGCAAGTATTCTTTTTTTAATACTTATATATGCTTAATATTTAGCGGTTTTTAGAAAATCTTTATTGAAATCTCACAAATTAAAATGATTATATATGATAAGTAAAAGTAGTAAAAAAAATGAGTAAGTAATCGTAGATTTTATTGTTAATTTTTCCAGTATATATGAATGCTTGCTGTATTATAACTTATTACTTTTTGATTATTTATCTTCACTTTTCGATCTACTATAGTATATTTTTGATCATTATTTAATATCTTTAAGAAAATTACTATTTAATTAATCTAATCAAATGGATCCAAATTTTTCTTTTGCTTTAATGATTGTAGGCTGTGTCGTGGCCTTATTTCTTTTGCTTTATTTATTACCTGTCAATCTTTGGTTTACGGCTCAACTTTCTAATGTAAAAATAAGTTTATTGAATTTGGTCTTGATGAGGTTGCGTAAGGTACCACCATCTTTGGTGACAAATGCAATGATCACTTCAACAAAAGCGGGTTTAAATATTACATCAAATGAAATTGAAACTCACTATTTGGCTGGTGGAAATGTTAATAAAGTGATTAAAGCTTTAATCTCAGCAGATAAAGCTAATATTCCTTTAAACTTTAAACTTGCTACAGCGATTGATTTGGCTGGTCGAGATGTTTTTGACGCTGTTCAATTATCGGTTAATCCGCAAGTAATTAATACACCTCCAGTAGCTGCTGTTGCAAAAGACGGAATCCAATTAATAGCAAAAGCAAGGGTTACGGTTCGGGCAAATATTAATCAATTGGTTGGAGGTGCAGGTGAAGAAACGATTTTAGCTCGCGTTGGTGAAGGGATTGTCACAACAATCGGATCTTCGGAAAGCCACAAACAGGTTCTCGAAAACCCAGATCGTATCTCAAAAACTGTTCTATCAAAAGGACTAGATAGTGGGACAGCTTTTGAAATATTATCTATCGATATTGCAGACATTGATATCGGTGAAAACGTAGGTGCTAAATTACAAACCGATCAAGCTGAAGCTGATTTAAAAGTTGCTAATGCAAGAGCTGAAGAGCGCAGGGCTATGGCTGTTGCAAACGAACAAGAGATGCGTGCTAAGGCGCAAGAAGCAAGAGCGAAAGTTATTGAGGCCGAAGCACAGTTGCCATTAGCGATGGCCGAAGCTTTTAGAAATGGAAATTTAGGCGTGATGGACTATTATAAGATGCAGAATATTCAGGCAGATACAGATATGCGGACTTCTATTTCCAAACCAGGTCATGATACGAGAGGTCATCAGAAGGATTAAAATCTGATGTAACAGTTTTTTTATACGATTTAACAACCGATTGCAGTTACAATGCAATCGGTTGTTTTTTTTCTGAGCGTTTTTCACAGTTCTATTTTCTTATTCCTATCAGTATATTTAATGCTATAATTAATTGTTATAGACATGAAATCAATGAAAAAGTTATTAACTCTATTTCTCTTTTTTAATTTAGCATTTGTATATGGGCAGACGACTGATATAAAAAAAGAGAGTTTTGTACCCATAGGTGGTAATAGTTGGGAATACCCAAAAAACAACCATAAAGAATCGATCTTGAAAACTGGAAATATTGAGAATTGGAAAGATAAAAACCGTTCGGTCAAAACATTTGTTCGTTTTGGCAAGACAGGTCAAGTACATGTTGCTATTCAAGTATCTGCAGCAAATGAGGGTGGTGAATTTATTTTTACATTAGGAGACAAAAGTGCCAAGTTAAATATCAAACCAAATCAAAAAGGATCAATATCTATTGCTGATTTTACAATTGCAGATACGGGTTACTATGCGATGGAATTAAAAGCAACCTCGGATGCTTCGTTGTATCCAACTGTAGCAGGGTATGTTTTGACTGGGACTGCTTCAGAAGGTCATATGAATTTTGTGCGAAATAATGAAGACAACTTTTTTTATTGGGGAAGACGTGGTCCATCTACGCATATGGGATATCAACAGCCAAAAGATAAACAAATTGAATATTATTATAATGAAGTAACTGTTCCTAAAGGAAATGATGTTGAGGGTTCATATTTTATGTCTAATGGATTTAATGTAGGTTATTTTGGCATGCAAGTCAATAGTAGCACCGAACGTCGTATTTTATTTTCTGTGTGGAGTCCTTTCACAACAGATGATCCTAAACAAATACCTGACGATCATAAAATCATACTGAAGACCAAAGGAAACAGCGTTCATACTGGTGAATTTGGAAACGAAGGGTCTGGTGGGCAAAGTTATTTGAAATTTAATTGGATAGCCGGAAATACCTATAAATTTTTGTTGCGAGGCAGACCTGTCGAGAATAACTATACTGCGTATACGGCATGGTTTTATGCTCCAGAAGTAGGAAAGTGGCAAATTATCGCCGAATTTGAACGTCCGCAAACGAGTCAATATTTAACGGGATTTCATTCATTCCTCGAAAACTTTAGTCCTGAACAAGGCATTTATCAAAGAGAAGTACACTTTTCTAATCAATGGGTAGCTGATAATCAAGGAAATTGGTACCCTTGCACGGAAGGTCGATTTACTGTTGATAACACAGGACGAAAGGGGTATCGGATGGATTACTCTGGAGGTGTCAATGAAAAAGGATTTTATTTGAAAAATTTTGGTTTTTTTAATAATTATGTACCTGCTGATAGTAAGTTCACTAGAAAAGTTACTGGTGAGAAACCAGAGATTGATATTAAATCGCTACCACTTAAATAAGAAATTAGAATACTAATTGATAGCTGTTAACAACTGTTTGCAGCTATTTTTTTTTGATTGCTAGTTGTTTAAAAAACAAAACCCTGATGATGGGCATCAGGGTTTGTTACTAACCAATTATAAACCTAAATTATGAAAAGACATTTTAAATAAACCACCATCTTTAAGGGTGATTTGATACTACAAAATTAATGATAAACATTTGATTTAATGTTATATGAATGTCATTTGAACTATTTATTAATGACATGCTACATTACTTTTTTGTAATAGATAACCTTAATTATCTTCTACAAAGATACACCTAAATAGCTGTTTCTACCAAATGTTTTTGAAAGAAAGTTGTTAGCGCAACAACTGTTATGACATTAAAATGATTTTTTGTCTAATTGTGATAATTACTTGTCTTTTATTAAGAAAAATTTAAGATTGATCTATAGCATTTCAAATTATATATTACTTATTTTTGAAAAAAAAGAACTATGATTTTTGATAATCTAAAAAGGGTGAAAGCTTTTGTATTGGATGTGGATGGGGTCTTGACGGACGGTCGTGTACTTGTTAACGAAGCTGGAGATCAGATGCGTACTTTTAATATTAAGGATGGTTATATCATGCAACTAGCCGTTAAACGAGATTATCCAATCATCATTATTACAGGTGGCAATTCTACAGGAGTTGTAAAAAGACTTGCGGGGCTTGGGATTAAAGAAATTCATTCAGGAATTGTTAATAAAATTGAAAAGTTGAAAGAAATTTTGATTTGTTACGACTTGACTTTTGGTGACATTCTATATATGGGCGATGATATGCCAGATCTTGAATGCATGCAACTTGCAGGTTTAGCAGCTTGTCCAGCTGATGCTGTGGAAGAGATCAAAGCTATTTGCCACTATATTTCTCCAAAAATTGGTGGAGACGGAGCCGTTCGCGATGTAATTGAAAAGGTAATGAAAATACAAGGAAAATGGCAGATTGACACCACTGTCAAAAGTAATTAGGTATGATCGATTTAAAACAAAAAAATATAATATTGGGTTCTCAATCTCCGAGAAGAAGTCAACTATTAAAGGAATTAGGTTTGAACTTTGAGGTAATAGTTCGCGAAACGGATGAAGTCTTCGACTCTAAATTAAACGCTCGAGATGTAGTTTGTGCAATTGCACAAAAGAAGGCAGAAGCTTTTGGAAATGATTTTATTGATGCATATGTTATTACAGCAGATACGATTGTTGTTACTTCAGCACAGGATATATTGGGGAAACCAAAAAGTAGAGATGAAGCGTTTCAAGTATTGAAAATAATGTCCGGAGATATTCATGAAGTGATTACTGCCGTCTGCATTTTGAATAAGGGTAAAATAACTACTTTTTCGGAATCAACTGAAGTCGAATTTTATCCATTAAGTGATGAAGAAATTATGTATTACATCGATAGGTATGAACCTTATGACAAAGCGGGTTCTTATGGTATACAAGAATGGATAGGACGTATAGGGATTAAAAGTATAAAAGGAGAATATACGAATGTAGTGGGGTTGCCGACAGCTCGGCTTTATCAGGAATTAAAAAAACTAAAATAAAAAAAGGAACGTTAGTTCCCTTTTTTATTTTAGTTGATATGAAATCTTACACCGGTATAGAACATTCTTCCCGTTAGTGGTCCCCATAATAGAGACGTGTCAAAGTAAGAACCAAATGGATCATCAGCCCCTAAAATTGGATTATGTTGGAAATAATTTGTTAGGTTTTCACCGCCGACATAAATTGTGAAATTTTTATTTTTTCCAAAATCTTTACTTACCTGTGCGTTCATCGTCACATAAGCATTTGATTTTGTTGCTACCTGATATTCAACTGGGTTTTGTGTTGTGGAAGGTATTCTTTTGTCTCCTACAATATTTAGGGTATAGTCAAAGCTCCATCCTGATGAAGGTAATGTATAAGCTAGATTAGTAAAACCTCTGTGTTTAGCCAATAGCGGTTTACTTTTTCTGCCACTTTCAAAGTCAGTTTGAACATCGAGTAAACGATATGCGAGTCTTGTTTCTAACCGAGGTAAAGGATTGAAGCGTAATTCTGCCTGAAGGCTATTTGAATATGATTTACCTGTTAAGTTATAAAAAGATATTTCTCTAGGGTTTTCATAGTCGACCACAACCTGATTTTCAAAACTATTTCTAAATAGCTCAACTGATGCAGTTGCTTCTCTGTTGAACAATCTGAAACTTTGATCAATTGTAAAGCCAGTATTCCAAGAAACTTCAGGATCTAATCCGTAGGCATTTTTAAAATTGTCTGGAGATTTTATAATTAATGTACGGCTGCTTGCTAGTGCAGACATATTTTCTGCAATAATGTTAGCCGTTCTTTGCCCTCTACCAGCACTTAAGCGCATTGTATTGCCTGTAAAGGGTGCATAACGTAAATTTAAGCGAGGTGTAGTAAACCAACCATATAGTGAGTTATAATCTTGTCTTAAACCGACTACGGCATCAAACTTTTCATTCGGACTAAAAGTATATTCTACAAAAGCACCTGAGACAGTTTCTTTTCTTTTGAAATTTTGAACATCCAAATATAGCTCATCATAGTTATCATAATTAACCGAAGCCCCTACTCGGTATTTGTGTGCTACAGTTCCGAGTACATCTTGAAAAATTAGATTGGCATATCCATTCTGCTGTTCACCATTATAATTCTTCAAACCAAAATAGCTTTTTTGATTGTAGTTTGAACCTGCTAGTTGTAGACCTATACTTCGGTGTCTGTTTTCTGGAAATACATATCCGATTTTAGCAAAACCTTCGATTCTTTCAATATCAAAACCTAAACCATATCTGTTAGTTGTTCCTTTATCTGTTTTTTTGTTAAAATCTGTTTGACCACCTGTACGGTCATCATTTAAATATTTTATTCCAAACTGTGCCATGAAGCCTTTTCCGTTTTCATAGTTCCAACGATTTACACCCGAAAAGAGGTTTCCAACAGGGATATCACGAAAACCGTTATCACTGAAGTTCATGGTTTTATTATACATGAAATTATCATGTAATAGAACAGAGGTAGACCAGTTGTTGTTAATTTTTTGAGCCAAATTTAAGTTTACATCTGTTCTTCCCATGTTGTTAGCATAGGCATTGAAGTAAAGTCTGTCCGAATTTTGAGGTTTTTTAAGTTCAACATTAATCTGTCCAGCCATGTTTTCATATCCATTTGCAACGGAACCAATACCTTTTGCAATTTGAATAGATTCGATCCAGCTTCCAGATATCGAGTTTAGACCTAGTGGAGCTGCTAACCCCCTAGGGCCTGGTAAGTTTTCTACAGTAAGCTGTGTATATATGCCGCTTAATCCTAGCATTTGAATCTGTTTAGAACCTGTTACAGCATCATTACTTACGACATCAACAGAAGCATTTGTTTCGAAACTTTCACTTAAATCACAACATGCTGCTTTAAATAGTTCTTTAGTTGTTAATACCTCTACTCGCGCAGGATTCATTCGATTGATGAAGTTTGATCTTCTGCTTCCTGTTACGACCACCTCAGATAAGACATTGCTTTTTGCATTTATCATCAATACTTCATGCAAGTCTTTTATCGTAATCGTATCTGATTGCATACCTGCAAAACTCACAACGATCTTCTTAAAATTTCCATGATGCTGTAATTTGAAAACACCATTTTCATTTGTTCTTGCATTTTTGCTTTTATCTTCCAACCAATGGATATTAACACCTGTGATTGGATTGAGGTCTCCTTTTTCATTTTCTTCAACAACTACGCCCGTTAAAATGTGGTTGTGGTCATGATGATCATCTTTCTTTGCTTTTACAGCCGTAATTTTACCGTTTTCCATTCTCGGATATAAACAACATTCATGTAATTGTTCATATACTTGATCATCGGCACGTACATTGTCTACATCGTGTCCAACGGCAGCAATGCCTTTTTTTATTTCTTCTAAAGGTGCTTTTTGATGATTATGTTTTACTACCAGCTCTTTTGTGTTTACATCCCAGATTGCTGATGTAACACCATTAATAGTTGCCGCAGTTTCGATTCTTTTTTTACATAGAGCACAGTTTCCTGCTACATGCATAGTGGTTGTGCTATCAACAGAAACGGTTGTTGTAGCACTACTATTGTTTGTTGTAGCACTAACTGTTAATGGCGAAGCTTGAACTTTTTCTAATCTAGGATATAAGCAGCATTCATGCAATTCGGCATATGCTTGATCGTTTCCTCGTACATTCTCAACATCATGTCCGACAGCCGCAATGCTTTTTTTAATCGTTTCTAATGTTGATTTTTTAGCACTATAAGTTAATGCCAGCTTCTGGGTATCTTCACTCCATACGGCGTTCGACACCCCCGGAAGATTGGCTGCTTTTTCAATACGTTTTTTACACATACCGCAGTTTCCGGCGACATGTAATGTTACCGTACTGTCTTGTCTAGCAATATTAGATGTAGCTTTCAGCGAAGTATTTGCAAGAAAAATAAATAAAGGTATAAGTGCGTATTTTAATAATTGTTTCATGATTTTTTTAAAATTTTGAAATAGTAGTATACTTCAGCTTTTATAGCTAAAGTGTGACCTTGGTTGTCTTTAAAGACCTATTAAAAAATTTAAAAATCAGATTCTGAAGTTACAGTTTATCAAATAAGGAGAGATATCAGATGCTGACATCGGTTTATTTGACGCGAAAACACATTTGGAATTGGCAATGTTTTCGAAGTAGTTTTGATTTATAATAATCCAGTTTAATACTAGAATAGCAGGACTGATAACTGGATAAACCTTTGCACTATCTGATGAAAAATGATTGTCATCAACGTTTTTTAAATCGACAGAAACATTTTTACATTTATTATCATCAGTGGATTTATGCTCTTCCGAAATAGGACTTTTATGGCAGGAGTCGTTTTTTTTGCATAATGTACATTCTGCATGTGATGACTCGTCTTTATTCAGAGAGATAGATTGTGTCTCTCCGTGGCAAAAATGAAAATACACAGTTGCACTAGTCGCTGTAAGAGAATAGTGAAAAATCAAGATAAGTATGATCAACTGTTTCATTTCTACAAAGCTAATAAACAACTAGCGCTCTAAAAAATTCTAGTTGTCATATTATTGCTACAATATTGATCTTAAAGAATTTCATAAGTAAAAATAAAAAAATCCTTGCGCAGGCAAGGACTTTTTTATTAACCTTTTATTGATTTAATAAAATTTGGAATTTCGTCCAAATAATTTTCTTTAGCCAATAGTTTGACAAATGCAGTTCCAATAATTGCTCCTGTTGCATAAGTTGTTGCTTGTTCAAAAGATTGTCTATTAGAAATTCCAAAGCCAATTGCTAAAGGACTTTTTAGATCCATATCTTTTATGCGTTGAAAATAGGCAGTTGTCTTATCTCCTACGCTTAATTCTGTTCCTGTTGTTGCATTAGAAGATAGTAAATAGATAAAACTGTTAGAAAGGTTGTCGATCTTTCTAATTCGCTCTTCAGAAGTCTGTGGAGTAACGATAAAAATATTGGCAACATCATTTTGTTCAAAAACATTTTTATACAGTTCCTCATATTCATACATGGGTAAATCCGGTACGATAATGCCATCAACACCAACTTTTTTACAGTCGGCACAAAATCGCTCTACGCCATATTGTAACAAAGGATTCACATATCCCATTAGAAATACAGGAATAGTGACATGTTTACGGAGCTCTTTTAACTGTTCAAAAAGAGTCTCTACGGTCATGCCGTTTTTTAGTGCTATCTCTGAACTATGTTGGATGGTAGGACCATCAGCAACAGGATCAGAGTATGGAAACCCTATTTCTAAAAAATCAGCTCCTGATTCTTCCAATTTCTTAGCGATAGCCACTGTACTGTCCAGCGTCGGATATCCGGCCGTAAAATATATAGATAGGAGACCCTGATCTCCTTTTTTTTGTATTTTTCTCATTGTATTAAAAACCGAAATATTTCATATAATTGTCCAAATCCTTGTCTCCACGACCTGAAAGACAAATGACCACAGTTTCTTCTGGTTTCAATTCCATCTTTTCTAAATATGCTAGCGCATGAGCACTTTCGATGGCTGGTATGATCCCTTCAAGTCTTGTCAATAACAGTCCAGCTTCCATTGCTTCTTTATCAGTTACGCTCACATAGTTGCCACGGCCAGATTTAAATAACCAGGCGTGCTGTGGACCAATTCCCGGATAATCCAAACCTGCAGATATGGAGTATGGTTCTATGACTTGTCCATCTGGGGTCTGCATCAGAAGCGATCGGCTTCCATGTAGCACACCCTCTTTTCCAAGTGCTGTTGTTGCGGCAGACTCGCCAGAGTCTACACCTAATCCTGCAGCTTCTACAGCAATCAGTTTGACGGATTCTTCGTCTACGAAATGGTAAAACATACCTGCTGCGTTGGAGCCTCCTCCTACACATGCTATCGCATAATCAGGATTGTATTTACCAGTTTTTTCAAACAACTGTTTTTTTGTTTCTTCTGATATGATCGACTGAAAGCGCGCAACCATATCGGGGTAGGGGTGTGGGCCTACAACAGAACCAATAATGTAATGTGTATCTACAGGATTATTTATCCAATCTCTAAGGGCTTCATTAGTAGCGTCTTTTAGTGTTTTACTTCCCGACTCTGCAGGGATAACTTCAGCTCCCATCATTTTCATACGAGCAACATTCGGTGCTTGTCTTTCAATATCGATCGCGCCCATATACACGACACATTGTAAACCTTTTAAAGCACATACCGTAGCAGTTGCCACTCCATGTTGTCCGGCGCCTGTCTCAGCAATAATTCTTTTCTTACCTAATCGTTGTGCTAATAAGATTTGACCGATGGTGTTGTTTATTTTATGCGCACCCGTATGATTGAGATCCTCTCTTTTTAAGTAGATATTACTCCCATATTTTTCTGAAAGACGGCTTGCATAGTATAGCGGTGATGGTCTTCCAACGTAATCTCTCAAAAG
Source organism: Sphingobacterium sp. UBA6320 (assembly GCF_002440335.1). Lineage (NCBI taxonomy): Bacteria > Pseudomonadati > Bacteroidota > Sphingobacteriia > Sphingobacteriales > Sphingobacteriaceae > Sphingobacterium > Sphingobacterium sp. UBA6320. Next base: position 208,581 of record NZ_DJTA01000019.1, read on the forward strand.
TTGATTAAACTCTTGCTGAAAACTCGGGTCTTGAATGATATCTAAATATTGCTCACGCAGTTCTTCTACATTTGGATATAGCATTTCTGGAATGTAAGCACCACCAAACTGCCCATAGTATCCTTTTTCATTAACCTGATATTTGCTCATAACTCATGTTTTTCAATGTCTGTTCTAATAATTCTACATTTTTTATCCCCGATTTAAATTCAAATTTTGAATTTAAATCGAGACCATATAAACGATGATCAGGAAATTGGCTTGCTGCTATCACATTTTCAGCACTCAAGCCCCCACTCAAGAAGTATGGTTTTTCGAGCGTGTAGTTTTTTAATAGGTTCCAATCAAATTGTATTCCCGTACCACCGTGATTGACGCTTTTGGTATCAAATAAAAAATAATCAACTGCGTCATCGTATTTCTTCATTGATTGCCAGTCAAACTTTTCATCAATTCCAAAAGACTTGATGATCATGATGCTACGTGATTTAAATTGTAAACAAAAATTTGGATCTTCATGTCCATGAAGTTGTATTCCAGTTAATCCGAAAGTATCTATTTTTTCTAAAATTTCTTGTTCAGTCGCATTGACAAAAACACCAATTTTCTTTATCCCTTGGATGGATTTTATAAAATGGGCATCTAGGCTACTAACATATCTTTTTGATTGCTCATAAAAGATCAAACCCATATAGTCTATCGGTAATTTAATCAGATCAAGCATATTGTCTAGATCTTTCATACCACAAACTTTGATTTTTAAGCTCATGTTATTTATTTATAAGTTTTTTGAAACTATTTAATGCTCTTCCACTCCGTAATGATTCTTCAGCTTCATTAAAGCAATCAGCAAAGGTCTTCTCAGGATCAAATGTTTTAATTGCAAATGCTGCGTTTGTAAGTACGACATTGTTTTGAATATCATTGCCCTTATTGCTGATAATGGTTAAAAATGTATCTGCGGCCTCATTGATCGTCTCTCCACTCGCTAATGATGCTGGGGGTACAATATTAAATCCCAACTGAGGGATACTGTAATACTGTTCACCAGCGTTTGTGATGACTTTAAAGTCGCCCGTTAAAGATATTTCATCATAGCCATCGAGTGCATGTATAATCGAATATTGTTTCTCCGACTCCTGATATAGGTAACCATACAATCTTGCTAGCTCGAGACTGAAAACACCAACAGATTGAAATTTCGGATTTGCAGGATTCGTTAATGGACCTAACATGTTAAAAAAAGTTTTTACTCCTAGTGCCTTTCGAATAGGGGCAACAGTTTTCATTGCAGGATGAAACAATGGTGCGTGTAGAAAGCAAATATTTGCTTCTTCAAGTTGTCTGGAGAGTTCGCCCTTGTCATTTGTAAATTGATAACCTAAATACTCCATGACGTTGGAAGAACCACAGCCTGAAGAAACACCAATATTACCATGTTTAGCGACATGGTAACCTGCTCCAGCTACAATAAATGAGGCTAATGTAGAAATGTTAAATGTATTCTTGCCATCGCCTCCTGTACCACATAAATCGATTAAATTATAACCGTCAAAATCTACTTTAAGGCATAGGTCATACATGGCATCTCTAAATCCACCTAGTTCTTCCACACGGATGCTCCGCATGCCATATGCGGTCATGAATGCTGCGATTTGATGGCTATCATATTTTCCCTCTGTAATATTGATCAGGATGTCATAAGCCTCTTTTCTGCTGAATGATTTATATTCGAATAAATGCGCTAATATTTTTTTCATGCTGCTATTAAAATAAAAAAAGGCTTACCTAAAAAGGCAAGCCTACTATTTTGATGTATAGATAAATCTAAGCAATAGTTTTTTGCCACAACAGTTTAACTGTTATGCCACCACCAAGACTTATTTAATACGTTTATATTCATTTTATTATTGTTATAGCAAATATGGTTGATTATTTTAAAAAAAACAAGGATTTAGTGAATTATTTTAATATGTCACAAAATGAGCTAAATTATTTCCTTTCGAAACCAATGTAAAAGATCCAATTTTCCCCGAATCTAAGTAAAGTGATACAACCAACTTATTCTTTACTTTTAGGAAGTAAATATGATTTGCATTTTTTCCTTCTAGATCGATATCTTTTGTTTCTTTCTTAGGAAGTTGAAAGTAGTTGATATAGTGTATCTGACTGCTGTCTTTCATCTGAATATTAAGTCTTACTTCATTCAAACTTGCTTCGAGATATTCAAAATATTCATCTGTTAGTTCCTTATTGATCGTTATATATTGACTCAATATGACGTCAGTGGCCAGAGATTGATCATAAAGTGCCGCGACAAATTTCTTTATAAAAACTAAATTCGTGTCAGCAGTTTCATATTCGTGACCAAAATTAATCTTTGGTGCTATGAGTAGTAGAAGCAAACATATACCTTTTAAGTATGTCATCATAATAATTAAGACTAAAATATAGTTAAAAGGATTAATAGGTATAAAAAATGCCTTACAAATCATTGTAAGGCATTTTTTATTAATACTCGTCCTCGTTAAAGAAGAAATCATCCTTAGTAGGATAATCTGGCCAAATTTCTTCTATATTTTCATAAGGCTCACCGTCGTCCTCTAAATCTTGTAAATTTTCGATTACTTCAACAGGAGCACCAGAACGAATACCATAGTCGATTAATTCATCTTTTGTTGCCGGCCAAGGGGCATCTTCTAAATGCGAAGCTAACTCTAATGTCCAATACATAATAAAAACAGATTAAGTTTTCAATTTTCGCAAAAATATAATTTAATTTGTCTTTAGCAAGTTATTTGTTATTTATTTTTCATGAATGATATTAATGTGTTGATATTCAGTTGAAAAAAATATCATGAAGTTATCGTCAATATGCTAAATATTTTCAAAATCGTCACCTTTTTCTTCTAAAGCAGATAATCGAGGAGAAACTGATTTGATATCAGTATTAGGATAATCAGCTTCTATTAGACCATCTCTCATTCGGACGATTCGATGTGCATGTTGTGCGATATCCTCCTCATGCGTTACCAAGATAATCGTATTTCCTTTCGAATGAATTTCTTCTAAAAGTCCCATAATTTCAATAGAAGTCTTGGTGTCCAAATTTCCTGTCGGTTCATCAGCAAGAATGATAGAAGGATTGTTGATCAATGCACGTGCAACTGCTACACGCTGGCGTTGCCCGCCCGAAAGCTCATTGGGACGGTGATCTATACGATTACCTAAGCCAACACTATTTAAAGCTTGAGTAGCTTTTTCTTCTCGTACACTTTGTTTAATACCAGCATATATCAAAGGAAGAGCAACATTTTCCAATGCTGTGCTTTTGGGTAATAAATTGAAAGTCTGAAAAACAAAACCTATCTCTTTATTTCGGACTTCAGCCAATTCATCATCAGACATTTCACTAACATTAATACCATTTAAAATATATGCGCCATGATTAGGAGTGTCCAAGCAGCCTAAAATATTCATTAATGTTGATTTTCCAGATCCAGATGGTCCCATCAATGCAACAAACTCACCCTTCTTTATATTTAAAGAAACAGATGTTAATGCATGTATTGTTTCTGTTCCAATTGTATACTGTCGGGCAATTTCTTGAATTTCAATTAATGTTGAGGAAGCCATAACGAACATTTTTTTATTTGGTTATTAAATTACAATTTATTCTGCAATTTCCAATGTAATAGCATTTTATTATAAACGTGATCTTCTAAATCCGAAGCATTCTTTTCAGTGTATTCTCGCGTGTTTATTGGTGCAAATACTTGTATGTTTACTGTACCGGGGTGTGAACCTAATTTATGACCATCATCCCATAAGATTTCCCATGCATTTTCGATCACAATAGGTATGATCGGAATATTATTTTCGATTGCCATACGGAATGCTCCGGATTTAAATGGATGTATTGTCGGAGGATATTGTTTATCAATTTTTCCCTCAGGAAATATAACGAGCGTCTTTCCTTCTTTTAACATGTCGTTAGCTTTTTTGAATGATCTAAAAGATGACATTTTACTTTTACGATCAACAGGTATATCGATTGTTTTGAAGAAAATTCGGGTCACAGGATTTTTTAATAATTCAGCTTTTCCAAGAAAGGTGATCGCTCTGGGTGAAATATAGGTCATCGCTGTAATATCAAGAACCGAAGTATGATTAGCACAAAGGATATAGGGCTTAGACCAGTCAATCTTTTCCTCAAACTTGACGCGATAAAAAATACCTGCACAATACGACCCGAGTAAACTCATCCATCTCCTTAGAAAAGCTATTTTAGTATAATTCTTTATTGGATTTCTTGCATACAACCAAATGGCAGGAAAAAGAAAGCAGAAAATGATAAAAACACTTGCGAAGTAAAAGTAGCTGTGCAGTTTCTTTAAGAATATAATCATCAAATAGTAAGGTGTCTTAATTTTGGGCTAATATATTATAAAAGGGGGATATAAATCCCCCTTTTGTACATTTATCGTAAGTTTTACTTACTTAATTCAGCATAGTATTTATGAAATAGAGGAATCGTCGAAATACCTTTCAAATAATTTTCAATCCCGTACTTTTCATTTGGAGAGTGCAAGTTGTCACTGTTGAGCCCGAAACCTAACAAAACCGTTTTTAATCCTAAAACTTCTTCAAATAAAGCAACAATAGGAATAGAACCACCACCACGAGTAGGAATAGGTTTTACTCCAAATGTTTCCGTGAGTGCTTTTTCAGCAGCTTTATAGGCTACACTGTCTGTAGGAGTGACGACTGGTTCACCACCATGATGCGGTTTAACTTCTACATGGACATATTTTGGAGCAATTGCTTCAAAATGTTTTTTGAATAAATCAGTGATACGTTGTGAATTTTGATTTGGAACCAAACGCATGGAGATTTTAGCAAATGCTTTAGAAGGTAGTACAGTTTTTGCACCTTCACCAATATAGCCACCCCATATACCATTTACTTCCAATGTCGGACGAGTACCTGTACGCTCTATGGTAGAATAGCCTTCTTCACCCCATAATGCTTCTACACCTAGATCTTTTTTATATTCTTCGATTTCAAATGGAGCTTTATTCAATTCATTACGCTCTTCCTGAGAGAGTTCGACCACATCGTCGTAAAATCCAGGAATTGCGATATGATTATTCTCATCATGCAATGATGCAATTAATTTTGCTAATACGGTAGCAGGATTTGCAACAGCACCCCCGTAAACGCCAGAGTGTAAATCTCTATTTGGACCGGTTACTTCTACTTCTACATATGATAGTCCTCTTAGTCCTGTTTCTAATGATGGAGTTTCTAGACTAATCATAGAGGTGTCAGAAATAACAATGACATCAGCTTTTAATTTTTCCTTATTTTCCTTGACAAAAGTTCCAAGATTAACAGATCCAACTTCTTCTTCACCCTCTATCATGAATTTAATATTGCAAGCAAGTGCATTATTTTTCATCATGTATTCAAATGCCTTCACATGCATGTAGAATTGTCCTTTGTCATCAGCAGAGCCGCGCGCATAGATTTTACCATCACGAATAGTTGGTTCAAAGGGCGGGGTATCCCACAATTCATATGGATCTGCAGGTTGCACATCATAATGTCCATAAGTCAATACTGTAGGAAGTGAAGGGTCAATGATCTTTTCTCCGTATACAATAGGATTACCAGCAGTTTGACAGATTTCTACCTGATCTGCGCCAGCTTCCTTTAACTTTTGTGCGACAAATTCCGCAGTCTTTTCAACATCTCCTTTGAATTTTGGATCAGCGCTTACTGATGGGAGGCGTAATAAATCAAACAACTCATCTAAAAATCGTTGTTTGTTTGCCTCAACATATTCTTGTATCGTTTGCATAGTATGAATGTATTTATAACAAAAATAGGTAAAACATTATAATTTCACTTTGAGAATTATGGTTTTAAAATCATTATTAAAGGATTTAAAAAAAAGATTAAAATTGTTGTAACATTTCCATGCATTGCTCATCTAATAAGAACAACAATACAATATATTTGCACAGTTTTATTAACCAACGTGATAATTATAGTTTTTAGATGAAAAGAAAAACGATTTTCCATTTGCTGTTGCTATTACCGATGCTTGTGAGCTTTTGCTTTGCTCAGAGTAAAATTCAAGGTAAAATTAGTGATGCCAAAGATCAGCAGAAGTTGTCAAATGCAACAGTCATGCTTTTGAGTGCCAAAGACTCTATTCTTTTAGATTTTACCAGATCTGATGAAAATGGTAATTTTTCGTTAAGTACACCCATACACAGTGAAGCAGTACTTATTGTAAGTTATCCCAAATATGGAGACTATTATACCGAAATTTTACCAAATCAAGATTATTTAGCATTAAAAGTTGGTTTGACAAATACAGCACAGCTTTTACAAGAAGTTATCGTGACAGGTCGCATTCCGATCACTATTAAAGGAGATACTACGGAGTATGATGCAGGTAGCTTTAAAGTGGAAAAAAATGCAAAAGTCGAAGATTTATTGAAAGTATTGCCGGGTATTACGGTTGATGCATCAGGAAAGATTACTGCCCAAGGTAAAACTGTGAAAAGAGTTCTAGTTGACGGTGAAGAGTTCTTCGGGGATGATCCAAAATTAGTAACTCGTAATATTCGTTCGGACATGGTCGACAAAGTGCAGGTCTATGAAAAGCAGTCTGAACAAGCGGAACGTACTGGAGTCGATGATGGAAATAAAGAACAAACGATCAATGTAAAGCTAAAAGAAGGTTCTAAAAACGGAGTCTTTGGTAAAGCTGTTGCCGGAGCGGGAACTGATGATTACTACAATGGACAGCTAATGCTAAACAAATTTAAAGGTTCACAAAAGATATCCGCTTACGGATTATTTGGAAATAACGGTGGTACATCATTGTCTTGGGAAGATGCTCAGAAATACGGCTCGGATTCAGGAGTTAGTTACAATGATGATGGAATGTATTTCAGTTCAGGAGGAGATGATTTCTCAGGATCTGGCTCTATAGGAATACCTAAAGTCATGAATACAGGTGTCAACTTTTTTGATAAATGGAAAACAGATAAACATAAATTAAATTTAAGTTACAAATACGGAAAAATTGAAAGTGATGGTAACGAGACGACAAATAAACAAAATAATCTCGAGGACGGTATTCAATTTACAGATAAAGTAAGAAACGCTAAATCTGATTTAACGAAACAAAGAATGAATTTGAAGTATGACTTGAAGTTTGATTCGTTGACAACGTTAACCATTCAAGGTAATGCCTCAAAAAGTAAAAATTGGACTGACGATCGGTCTTTTTCAAAAATGACAAATAAGAATGGTGATTCATTAAATTCTGATTCGACGAATAATAGTCGAAATTCGAATGCGCAATCTTTTGGTCTTAACGCTTTCCTAACAAAGAAATTTAAAAAAGCCGGTCGTTCGATCTCTTTGAATATGAATATCAATAGAGCTGAAAATGATGGTGATGGATATTTACTTTCAAAAATTAAGTATTATGAAAAAAATGTATTGTCAAGAGATACAATAACCGATCAGTATAAATTAAATAATGGTAATAATACAAGTAAAGGTGCTACATTAACTTATACTGAACCACTAACGAAGAAATTGAATCTTTCTCTAAATTATGGTTTGAATAAAAATGATAATAATTCATCGCAGTTCTCTTATAACAGAGATCAAGCAGGTAATTATAATGTCTTAGATAATCGTTTTAGTAATGATTATAGTTACGATAGGTTTTCTAATAATTATAAGGTTGCACTAACTTATAAAGATGAAAAACTTCGAGCCAATTTCACGAACAGTATAAATGATGATCAATTAAAGCAATCTAATAACCATTCGAAAGAACAAGTTCAACGTTCGTTTTTAACTTACAATCCTAATTTGAATATTAGCTATAATATTACAAAAGGGAAAGGAATTTATTTTAGTTATTCAGGAAGAAATCAATTGCCATCTTTGAATCAGATTCAGCCCATTCTTGATAATACCGATCAATTAAACTTCGTGATTGGTAATGAGAATTTAAAACCCTCATTTAGCAATAGTTTTAATGTAAATTATAATTCTTTTAAAATTCTTTCAGGCTCTTATACCTATTTGGGTGCAAATTATAGTAATCAGAATGACGCATTTGTTCAGAATATTACAACTGATAATAATGGTAAAAGTACTTATCGTTGGGAGAATTTAACAGATAAAACGAATCAATCAATAAATGTATATGGTGGTTTTCATTTTAAATTGAATAAAGAATTGGGAATTGAAAACTCTCCTAGGATAGCAGTTTATGGGTCAAAGAATTATAATATGGTCAATAAGGCATTAAATAAAGTTGATGTATTAAATTATAATTTTACATATGCCATTTCTAGGAATATGAAAAAGGGATTTGATTTCGATATCAATTTGACACCTGGTTACAAAACTATGAGCTCTTCTTTACAGCCTGATGTAAATAGTAATGGTTTCACCTTTGGATCAAACGGAGGGATGAGCTATTATTTTCCTAAGAAATTTAAAGTTTATGTCAACTATGATTATACCTATGAAGCCTCTACTGACGCCTTTGCGACAAAGCTTGATCAATTTTTGATTCACCCGGGGGTAAGTAAAAAGTTCTTAAAAAATGAATCATTAGAGTTGGATTTTACAGTAAATGATATCCTGAATCAAAACAAAGGATTTGAACGTAGTCAAAATAACTCAGTTTTCACACAGCGTCGTTATGATACGATCCAACGTTATTACATGTTGAAATTGAGCTGGGATTTCACAAAAATGTTTATGAATTAAAAATAATTTATGAAAGTATTAAAATTTATAGCAGTTCTATTCTTACTGTTTGTAGTAGGGGAGAGTAAAGCACAGTATACCCTTTTTTCAAAGACCGGAACAATTACATTTGATAAGACAATGTATATTAAAAACATCATTGCTAAGCAATTTGTAGCAAAAGCAGATGAAAATTCTCGTCATTGGTTTCAAGAAATGGTGACAACAGCGCCTCAAAGTGTTACAATTCAAAAAACATTGAAATTTAATGGTAGTGAAACTCTTTTTGAGCCTGTTAAGAAGGAGCTTGATCCAGCATCATCACGTTACATGATGCAATTAGCATTAGATTTTGACGGGGTTACATCTTCTAATCTTGAACAAAATAGCTATAAAAGATTCAATGACATATTTGGAGAAAAGATAGTAATTCAAGATTCCTTGAAGAAAATTAAATGGAAAATTACAGATGAATATCGTGAAATTGCTGGATTTAACTGCAGAAGGGCCAATGGTGTTACTTCAGATTCAATTTATGTGATTGGGTTTTATGCAAATGAAATACCTGTATACGGTGGTCCTGAATCAATAAATGGTCTTCCAGGAATGATTTTAGGGCTTGTGGTTCCTAATCAACATGTTTCCTATTTTGCCTCTAAAGTTGAACTTTCTAGTGCTCCAGTAATGGATAAGAAAGTATTTGAAGCCAAAAAAGTTAAAGTATTAACAAGAGCTGAGGTCGATAAGCAATTTACACAGACTCTTTCGTCAGGAATGATGACAAAGGATATGGTTAAATATATTATGCAGCTACTTTTATTGTAATTGTAAAACCAAGCTGTGTATAATTTAAAAAGCCCTTAAATATTATATTTAAGGGCTTTATTAATCTGTCCCGTCCTGAAATAAGTTG